>DATDHG010000182.1:0-9832 GCA_036521675.1 Candidatus Dormiibacterota bacterium | reverse complement strand
CTGCCGAGCCCATCCCGGGCAGGTGCTGCTCGGCCTCGACGTCCGTGACGGCGAGGCCCAGGCCCAGGGCTGGACCGAGACCGCCGGCGACGCGGCTCGCCACCTCGCCACCTGGCACGACTGGCCGGCGGCGGGCGTCATCCGCACCGACGTCGGCCGCGACGGCACCCTGCTCGGCCCCGACGTCGACGGCCTCGAGGCGTGCGTCCAGGCGTACCCCGGAGCGGTGATCGCCAGTGGCGGCATCGCGTCCCTCGAGGATCTCATCGCCATCGCCGACGCCGGCGCGGCGGGCGCCATCGTCGGACGCGCGCTGCACGAACGCACCCTCGACCTCGGCGCCGCGCTGCGCCTGTTCCCGCCACAATCGGCACCATCACGGAAGTCATGAGCCTGGCCCGGCGCATCATCCCCTGCCTCGACGTCGACGCCGGACGGGTCGTCAAGGGCACTCGGTTCGTCGATCTGCGTGACGCGGGCGACCCGGCCGAGCTGGCCGCGCGATATGACCGCGACGGCGCCGACGAGCTCGTCTTCCTGGACATCACCGCCTCGTACGAGCAGCGTGCCATCCTGCTCGATGCGGTGCGCCGAACCGCGGACAGGGTGTTCATCCCGCTGACCGTCGGCGGCGGGGTGCGCAGCCTCGAGCACATCGAGCAGCTGCTGCGCGCCGGGGCCGACAAGGTGTCGCTGAACACCGCCGCCCTCGACGATCCTCCGCTGATCACTGCGGGCGCGGAGCGTTTCGGTGAGCAGTGCATCGTCGTGGCCGTCGACGCGCGCCGTGAGGGCTCGGGTTTCGGGGTCTTCACCCATGGGGGCCGGAGGCCGGCTGGGCGTGACGCGGTGGCGTGGGCGCGCGAGGCGGTGGAGCGCGGGGCGGGCGAGATCCTGGTGACCAGCATGGATCGCGACGGGACTGAGGCCGGCTATGACCTGGAGCTGACCAGCGCGGTGGCCGGCGCGGTGGCGGTTCCGGTGATCGCCAGCGGTGGCGCGGGGCATCCTGACCACCTCCGCGACGCGTTGACCGCGGGTCGGGCCGACGCCGCACTGGCGGCGACGATCTTTCATTTCGACCGCTACCCGGTCCCGGAGACCAAGCGGCGCCTGGCGGCGGCCGGCGTCCCCGTGCGGCTCTGATCGGGCGGCCCGTTCGCCTCGGCCGATGGCGCCCGTTACAGAACTGCGCCCGCGGCGAAGCGGCGCCGCGGCGCTCGATGGGGGCTACCCTTGCAGTCCGTGAGCACCACCCACGCTCGCCCGTTGCGGCTTCCGGCCAGCGCGCAGCGCCTGCGTCTGGCGGTGTGGGCGCGCTCCCAGGCGCGCATGCGCGAGCGCTACGGCTTCGACCTGGCGGCTCCGGACATGCTGGAACGCATCCGCAGCCTGGTCTCCGAGCATCCCGACGATCCCGAGCGTGTCCTGCTCCTCGCGGCGGCTCTGGCGATGAGCGGCGATGACGATCTCGCCGTCATCCAGGCGCGGCGCGCGGCGGAGCTGGCCCCCGGGTCCGCCCGCGCCCAGACCACCCTGGCCTCCCTGCTGTTGCGCGGCGGCGATCAGCCCGGCGCGCTGGACTGCGCGCGGCGTGCTGCTGGGCTCGATGGCGCGGATCCGAGCGTGCTCTACAACCTCGGCCTCGCCGAGTGGTTCGCCGGCGACCGCAAGCAGGCGCGCTCGGCCTTCGCCGCCGCCGCCGCGGCCCTCAGTGCGCCGCCCAGCGGCCCGGACGCCAATGGCCACCCCGCCTCGGACGGCCAGCGTGGGAGCTGGTGGACGCTGCGGCGCCGTGTCTGAGCAGCCCGCGAGCGGGCCTGCGTTCGGCGCCGACGGCCTGGTGACAGCGGTCGTCCAGGACGCCACCAGCGGCGAGGTGCTGATGGTCGCGCACATGGACGCCGCCGCCTGGGAGGCCACCCAGCGCAGCGGCGAGGCTCACTTCTGGAGCCGGTCCCGCCAGCGCATGTGGCGCAAGGGCGAGACCAGTGGCAACGTGCTGGGCGTGCGCGAGATCCGCCTCGACTGCGACGCCGACGCCGTGCTGCTGCGGGTCGACGCCGCCGGCCCCGCCTGCCACACCGGCGCCCGTTCCTGCTTCTTCACCGCGGTGCCGTCCCGCCGGTGAGGCCGGTCGCCCGGACCAGGGGATACCTCCCGCTGGCGGGATACGGGCTCATCGGCGACTGCCGCAGCGCGGCGCTGGTGGGCGAGGACGGCAGCATCGACTGGCTGTGCCTGCCCCGCTTCGACGATGCCTCGGTGTTCGGGCGCATCCTCGACGCGCAGCGCGGCGGCCACTGGCAGCTCTCCGCCACCGACGCGCCGCGCGGGCTGCAGCGCTACCGGGACCTCACCAACGTGCTGGCCACCGTGTTCCGCACCGGTACCGGGCATGCGGTGGTCGCGGACTTCATGCCGGTCGAGGCGGAAACCATGAGCGACCACGCCCGCCTCGCCGAGCATCCCCGCGTGGTGCGCATCGCCCATTGCCTGGGCGGGGAGGTGGTGATGCGCAACGCCATGCATCCCGCGCCCGATTACGCCCGCACCGGCAGCGACGGGTTCGTCTGCGAGGGGCCTCGCTTCCACGGCGACGCCGCGGGCTTGCACCTCTGCATACGCGCCACCGCCGACCTGCAGGGCGCGGACGGCGAGCACCGTCTGCGCACTGGGGAGACGCTGGCCTTCGCCCTCAGCGCCAGCCCGGCCGGCGAGTGCCCCCGCGACGCCTGGAGCGTCGAGCGCGCCTGGGACCTGCACTACCAGACCATCGAGTACTGGTGGCGCTGGGCCCATCGCATCACCTACCGCGGTCCCTTCACCTACCCCGTGCACCGCTCCGCGCTGGCGTTGAAGCTCATGACGTACGCGCCCACTGGCGCGATCATCGCGGCGCCCACCACAAGCCTCCCGGAGGGCATCGGCCAGGGCCGCAACTGGGACTACCGCTTCACCTGGCTGCGCGACGCCTCCTTCACGCTCTACGCCTCGCTCCAGCTCGGCCTGGTGGACGAGGCCGGCGCCTTCTTCGGGTGGCTGCGCAACCTGGGCATCCGCAGCCGGTCGGCGCGCCTCGACAACCTCTACACCCTCGACGGCGGCCGCGACACCTCCGAGCAGCTGCTGCCCCACCTGAGCGGCTACCAGAACAGCCGGCCGGTGCGCATCGGCAATGCCGCCGCGGGGCAGCTGCAGCTCGACGTCTACGGCGAGGTGCTCGACAGCGCCTATCTCTGGGCGCGTTTCGGCGGCCGCATTGACCGGCGGCTCTGGGCGGAGCTGCGCCGCATCGTCGAATTGGCCATCGATCAGTGGAAGCTCCCCGACGCCTCGATCTGGGAGGTGCGTGGCGGCGAGCAGCACTTCACCTACAGCAAGGTGCTCTGCTGGGTGGCGGTGGACCGCGGCCTGCGCCTCGCCGAACGCTTCGGGCTCCCCCACGACTCTGCGCGCTGGCGCGCCGCGCGGCGGGCCATTCATCGTCTGGTGCTGGCCAAGGGATGGAATCCGCGGCTGGGCGCCTTCACCCAGACGCTCAACGGCGACACCTGTGATGCCGCCCTGCTGCGCCTGAGCCAGGTGCGCTTCCTGGATGACCGCGACCCGCGCATGCGCAGCACCGTGGACAACGTGGTCCTGCGATTGCGTGAGGGTGCGCTGGTCCGCCGTTACCTGGTCGACGAGACCGATGACGGGCTGGCCGGTGAGGAGGGCGCCTTTCTCATGTGCTCGTTCTGGCTGGTCGATTCCCTCGCCCATCTCGGTCAGGTCGAGGAGGCCGAGCGCCTCTTCGAGCGCCTGCTCTGCTTTGCCTCGCCTCTGGGGCTGCTCAGCGAGGAGGCCGACGCTCATACCGGGGAATTGCTCGGCAACTTCCCCCAGGCCTTCACTCACCTCTCTCTGATCGGAGCGGCGGTCAACGTCGAGCGTGCCCGGCACCGTCAACTCGGCGTCAAAGGGCTGGCGGAAGCACCGGAGCGCGCCCGGAGCTAGGGGCGGCGGACGCCGGCGCGGCGCCAGCCGGGACAATGTCGCCTCCATGGCTCCCATCCGCGCGGCCGTCGCCGGGGCGACCGGCTACCTCGGCATGACGTGCACAGCACTGCTCGCCGGCCATCCGGACGTTGTTCTTGTGCGCCTGCTCAGCCGCAGCCACGCGGGCCGGCGCCACTCCGACGTGGTGCCGGGCAGCGCCGTCGACATGGTGCTCAGCGATGGCCTCGACCCAGGCGAGGTCGAGGTCGTACTGGCGGCGCTGCCCCACGCCGTGGCGGCCGCGCAGGCGGGGTCGTGGCTCGCCGGTGGGGCGGTGGTCGTCGACATGAGCGCCGACTTCCGGCTGCGCGATGTGGACCTCTACGAGCGCTGGTACGGACTGCAGCATCCCGCGTGCGACCTCGCCGCCAGTGCGGTCTATGCGCTCCCCGAGCTGCATGCTGCGGCGGTGCGCGGCGCCGACCTGCTGGCGGTGCCGGGGTGCTACCCGACCGCGGCGCTCCTCGCGACTGTGCCCGCGCTGAAGGCCGGGCTCGTGGCGCCCGACGTCATCGTCGACGCCAAGAGCGGCGTCAGCGGGGCGGGTCGCTCCCCATCGGCGGGGACGCATTTCTCCGAGGTCAACGAGTCCGTCCACGCCTATGGCGTCGCGGGCCACCGCCACAGTGCGGAGATGGTCCAGGAGATGTCGCTCGCCGCCGGCGGCGCCGTGCGGGTGACGTTCGTGCCCCACCTCATTCCCATGACCCGCGGCCTGCTCGCCACCGCCTATCTGCGGCCCCTGCCAGGGGTCGGCCACGAGCAGCTGCGCGCCGTCTACGCGGCGTTCTGTGAGGGCCTCCCCTGCCTGCGTCTTGACGAGAATCCACCGCCCACCAAGAGCGTGAGCGGCACCAACCTGGCGGCCCTCCACGTGGGCTGGCAGGACGGCGTCGCGGTGGTGACGTGCGCCGTCGACAACCTGGTCAAGGGCGGGGCCGGCCAGGCGGTGCAGGCGATGAACCTGCGCTTCGGACTCGAGGAGACCGCCGGTCTGCCCACCCGGTCCCGGTGGCCGTAGCCGAGCAGCGCGATCCTGGTGGCCATAGCCGGACAGTGCGCGTCGGGGCGGCCCCTCCTGAGGCTGCATAAAGATGCATTCTTTGCGTATAGTCAATCGAATGAGCACCGTCCTCCCGTCGCCGCCGGCTCCCGGAGCAGCCGTGCTCCCTGCCGGGGTATGTGCGCCGCAGGGGTTCCGGGCGGGCGCCGCCGCAGCGGGCATCCACGGCGACGACGGCGCCGCCGCGCGCCTCGATGTCGCCCTTGTCGTCAGCGATCGGCCCTGCGCGGCCGCCGGGGTGTTCACGCGCAACAGCGTCAAGGCGGCGCCTGTGGTGATCTCCCATCTGACCCTGCGCCAGCAGCGCGTTCAGGCCGTGGTGCTCAACGCCGGCAACGCCAATGCGTGCACGGGAGCGCAGGGCTACCGCGATGCCCTGGCGATGTGCAAGGCGGCCGCCGATGCCTGCGACCTCGATCCCCAGCAGCTGCTCGTCTGCAGCACGGGGGTGATCGGGCGGCCCATGCCCATGGAGCGCGTCACCGCCGGGATCCGAGCGGCCGCGAGCAACCTGTCCCGGAACGGCGGCGAGCCGGCCGCGCGGGCCATCATGACCACCGACACCCTGCCCAAGACGGCGGTGGTCAGCACCGCGGTGGGGGGCACGACCATCACCGTGGGCGGCATGGCCAAGGGCGCGGGGATGATCCATCCCGACATGGCCACGCTGCTGGCCCTGGTCACCACCGACGCCACAGTCGCCCCCGATACGCTGGCCGCGCTGCTGCGGCGCGTGACCGATGAGACGTTCAACTGCGTCACGATCGACGGCGACACCTCGACCAACGACAGCCTCATCCTGCTGGCCAACGGCGCCGCCGGCGCCGCCCCGATCGAGGCGGGGACGAGCGCGCTGAGCGCGCTCGAGGCGGCGGTGCTCGGCGTCTGCGAGTCGCTCGCCGAGCAGGTGGTCGCCGACGGTGAGGGGGCGCAGAAGCACTTCCGCGTGGAGGTGCGCGGCGCCGCCACCGTCGACCAGGCGCGACAGGCGGCGCGGACGGTGGCCGGCAGCCCCCTGGTCAAGACGGCGATCTGCGGAGGCGACCCCAACTGGGGCCGCATCGTCGCCGCGCTGGGCCGCAGCGGCGCGGCCTTCACTCTCGACCGCCTGAGCGTGCGGATCGGCGCTCTCGCCGTGTTCACCGCGGGGGCGCCGGCCGCCGTCGACCTGGCGGCGGTGCGCCGCATCTTCGCGCAACCGCGCATCGACATCGCCGTCGACCTCGGCGCCGGCGAAGCCAGCGGTCACGCCTGGGGCTGCGACCTGACCGACGGCTACGTCCACATCAACGCCGACTACACGACATGAGGGCCAGCATGGAGACCATCGAGGAACGCATCCGCCGCGCCGAGGTGCTCGTCGAGGCGCTGCCCTTCATCCGCCGCTTCAACGGCCACACCGTGGTCGTCAAGCTCGGCGGCGCGGCCATCGACGGCGGCGACGTCGAGCCCGTCCTCCAGGACGTCGTGCTGCTCCGCTTCGTGGGTATGCGGCCGGTACTCGTGCATGGCGGCGGACCGGCGATCACTGCCTGGCAGCAGCGGATGGGCATCGAATCGCGCTTCGTCAACGGGCTGCGGGTGACCGATGAGCAGACCATGGAGCTGGCCAAGATGGTGCTCACCGGCAAGGTCTCCCCCGACCTCGTGGCCGCCATCCACCGCCTCGGTGGCGAGGCCATCGGGCTGAGTGGCGAGGACGGCCCCACGCTGCTGGTGACGCCCCGCCCCCCCGAAGGCGGTCAGGACCTCGGCTTCGTGGGCGACGTCGCCCAGGTGAACCCCGAGCCGGTGGAGGCCATCCTCGACCAGGGGCGCATCCCCGTGGTGGCCTCGATCGGCCTGGGCTACGACGGTCGCGCCTACAACGTCAACGCCGACGCCGTCGCCGCCGAGCTGGCCGTGTCGCTGCGGGCCAGCAAGCTGCTCCTGCTCACCGACGTCGACGGCGTGCACGACGCGGACGGCGCGCTGGTCAGCGAGCTCGACGTCGCCACCGCGGAGCGCATGATCGCGGCCGGCGTCATCACCGGGGGCATGATCCCCAAGGTGCGTGCCGCCATCCGCGCCCTGGACGGCGCGTCGGCGGCGCACATCATCGACGGGCGGGTGTCCCACTCCCTGCTGCTGGAGCTGCTCACCGAACGTGGCGTTGGGACCATGCTGCAGGTCCCGCTCACCACCAGCGCCTCCCCGCATTGATGACAACCACGGCGCCAACCCTCGCCCGCGCGCAGGACCAGGAGGCGCGCTACCTGATGAGCACGTACCGTCGCCAGCCGGTGCTGCTCGCCCACGGCAGCGGCACGCGCGTCTGGGACAGCGAGGGACGCGAGTACCTCGACCTGGTGGCGGGGATCGCGGTGAACGTGCTCGGCCACTGCGCGGCGCCGGTGCGCGCCGCGCTCGAGGCCCAGGCCGCCACCCTGGTCCACGTCAGCAACCTCTACCACTCCGAGCCCATGCTGGAGGCGGCGCGGCTATTGGTGGAGTCGGCGTTCCCGGCGCGCGTCTTCTTCTGCAACAGCGGCGCCGAGGCCAACGAGGCGGCCATCAAGATCGCCCGCAAATGGGGGCAGCGCCACCGCGACGGGGCCTACGGCATCGTCTGCCTTGTGGACGCCTTCCACGGGCGCACCATCGCCACCCTGTCCGCCACGGGCAACGAGCACTACCTGGCGCCCTTCACCCCGGCGTTGGGCGGCTTCGACCACGTGGCGCCGGATGACCTCGCGGGCGTGGCCGCCCGGCTGCGCGACAGCGCGGTCGCCGTGTTCGTCGAGCCCGTGCAGGGCGAGAGCGGCGTCCATGTCATCGACGACGCCACACTGCGCGCACTGCGCTCCCTCTGCGATGAGAACGGTGCGCTGCTGATCGTCGACGAGGTGCAGTCGGGCATGGGGCGCACCGGGCGCTGGTGGGCGCACCAGCACGCCGGCATCACCCCCGACGTGATGACTGTGGCCAAGGGTCTGGGCGGCGGGGTCGCCATCGGGGCGGTGCTGGCGGCCCCGGGCGCCGACGTCCTCGAGCCCGGCGACCACGGCTCCACCTTCGGCGGCAGTCCCCTGGCCACTGCCGTGGCGGCGGCGGTGCTGCGCACCATCGAGGCGCAGGGGCTGCTGGCGCGGGCGGTCAGCGCCGGCGCCCGCCTGCGCGCCGGCCTGCTGGGCCTGGCCGAGCGCGGCCTGCCGGTGGCGGCGGTGCGCGGGCGGGGCCTGATGCTCGGCGTGGCGCTGAGCGCCGACCTGGCCGCGGAGACCGTCGCCGCAGGCTTGCGCCACGGGGTCATCGTCAACGCCATCGGCACGCGCACGCTGCGCCTGGTGCCGCCGCTGACCATCACCGATGAGGAGGTCGACGAGGCCGTCCGCCGCCTCGGCCGGGCGCTCGGCGACGCCGTCGCCGGAGCCGGGGCGGAGGCGCCCGCCTCGTGAGCGGCCAGACCCGTCGCGCCGCCGTGCCCCTGCCCCCGAGCCGGGCCAAGCCCGCCCGCCAGGCGGCCATCCTCGAGCTGGTTCGCACGCACGCCATCCGCACCCAGGACGAGCTCGTCGACGCCCTGCAGGCGCGCCACCTGGAGGCCACCCAGGCGACCGTCAGCCGCGACATCCGCGAGCTCGGCCTCCAGCGGGTGGCCGAGCCGCGCGGCCCGCGCTACGTGGTCACCACGCCCGCGACGGAGGCGCCTCCCGGCATCGGCTCCCGGCTGCGAGCGGTGATGCGCGACCATGTGCGCTCCGTGGAGTTCGTCGAGGTCACGGGGGTGCTGCACAGCCGCCCCAGCACCGCCCCGCTCGTGGCTGCCGCTCTCGACGCGGCCCGCCTCGAGGAGGTGGTCGGGACAGTCGCGGGTGACGACACCGTCCTTGTGGTGGCCCGGAGCAGGCCCGCCGCGGCCCGGCTGCAGCAGCGGCTGCGAGCTCTGATCGGCGAGGCATGACGGCCGCTGCCCCCAGCCGCCCGCGCTGCGTGCTCGCCTACAGCGGCGGCCTCGACACCTCCGTGGCCATTCCCTGGATGAACGAGAACCTGGGCTACGACGTTGTCGCGCTGAGCATCGACCTCGGTGAGGCCCGTGAGCTCGAGGCGGTGCAGCGCCGTGCCCTGGCCACCGGCGCCGTGGCCGCCTACGTGGTCGATGCGCGCCGGTTATTCGTGGAGAACTTCGCGTTCCCCTCGCTCATGTCCGGCGCCCTCTACGAGGGGGTCTACCCGCTGGCCACTGCCCTGGGGAGACCACTGATCGCCAAGCTGCTCGTCGACCTCGCCCGCGAGGAGGGGGCCGTCGCCGTCGCGCACGGGTGCACGGGCAAGGGCAACGACCAGGTGCGTTTCGACGTCGCCACCGCGGCGCTGGCTCCGGAGCTGGCCGTGGTGGCGCCGGTGCGCGACTGGGACATGGGCCGCCCCGACGAGATCCGCTACGCTCAGGAGCACGGGATCGAGGTGCCGGCGACCGCTGAACAGCCGTACTCCATCGACGCCAATCTATGGGGGCGGAGCATCGAGACCGGGATCCTCGAGGACCCCTGGGCGGAACCGCCCCGCGACGTCTTCGCCTGGACGGTGGACGCCGAGGACGCGCCCAGCGGGGGAGTGCTCGTCGAGCTCGGCTTCGAGCATGGCCGCCCGGTGTCGATCGACGGGGAGCGCCCCGCCGCCGAGGAGCTGGTCGCCCGCCTGAACGCCCTGGCGGGGGCCCACGGGGTGGGCCGCATCGACCAC
>DATDHG010000181.1:0-17374 GCA_036521675.1 Candidatus Dormiibacterota bacterium | reverse complement strand
GCGGTGAGACCGTCGTCAAACAGGCGAGCCGACGCGTGTCGGCGCCGCGGAGAGGCGCTTCCGCGGCCGCGAAATCGACCATCGAACGCCTCAAGAAGCAGGTGGCCAAGCTCCAGGGCGAGGTTGTCAAGCTGGGAGCGGCCGCCAAGCCCACGCGCAGCAAGGCCACCGCGCGGAAGACCACCGCGCGCAAGCCAGCCGCTCGGAAGACCACCGCACGGAAGACCACCGCACGGAAGACCACCGCACGGAAGACCACCGCGCGCAAGCCGGCCGCTCGGAAGACCACCGCACGGAAGACCACCGCCAGGAAGACCACGGCGCGCAAGACGACCGCCCGCAAGCCGGCCGCACGGAAGACCACGGCGCGCAAGACCACCGCCCGCAAGCCGGCCGCACGGAAGACCACCGCCAGGAAGACCACGGCGCGCAAGACCATGGCGCGCAAGCCCGCCGCTCGCAAGACCACGGCGCGCAAGCCTGCCGTTCGTAAGACCACCGCGCGCAAGCCTGCCGCGCGGAAGACCACCGCGCGCAAGCCCGCCGCCCCGCGGCGCACCGGACGCGTCGGCGCGCGCCGGGGAACTCGTCCGGCAGCACCGCCGGCCGCACCCGCCTCGCCGGCATCCTGACCTGAAGCGGTCACCAGGCCCCGAGACCTCCGGCCGCCGCGGCCGGGGGTCTCGCCCTGTCAGGACCCAGGAGCCGCCGCCGTCGCGGGGGTGCGCTGGCTGAGCACGTCGCGAAGCGCCGCGGCCGCGCGCCGGCAGTCGTCCTCGGTGACCCCCAGGTAGGTCACGCAGCGCATCAGGTTCGCGTCCATCAGCGACACCAGCACCCCCCGTTCGCGGGCGGCCGCGACCACGGCGGCCGCCGGGGACACCGTTTGCAGCAGGACGATGTTGGTGGGCACCGCCACGCGCACCAGCTCGGCCCCCTCGACGTCCGCAAGCGCCTCCGCGATGAGCGCTGCGTGCGCGTGGTCGTCCACCAGGCGCGCCCGGTTGTGCTCCAGCGCATGGAGCGCCGCTGCGGCGATGACCCCGGCCTGGCGCATGCCACCGCCGAGGCGCTTGCGCCAGCGCCGAGCCGCGTCGATCGTCTCGACGTCACCTGTCAACGCCGAGCCCACGGGCGCGCCCAATCCCTTGGAGAAGCACACCGAGACCGTGTCGCACGGAGCCGCCAGCGCCCCCGGCTCCTCATCGAGAGCCAGGGCGGCATTGAACAGACGCGCCCCGTCGCAATGGACACGCAGGCCGCGCTCGCGGGCCGCGGCCGCAGCGCGTTCGACGCGTCCGCGCGCGACGGCCATCCCCCCGCGCCGATTGTGGGTGTTCTCCAGCGTCAGCAGCCGGCTGACGGGGTTGTGGATGTTCGCCGGGCGCACTGCGCTCGCCACTTCCTCGGCGCTGGGGGCTCCGTCAGCGTAGTCGAGCAGGCGCATCTGAACCCCGCCGATCGCCGCGGCCCCCGCCGCCTCGTAGGCGACGAGATGAGCTTGCGCATCGGTGATGACCTCGTCACCGGGGCGCGTCTGCGCCAGCACCGCGCAGAGGTTGGCCATGGTGCCGCTGGGGGTGTACATGGCCGCCTCCTTACCAAGCAACGCGGCGACGCGCTCCTCCAGGCGGCGCACCGTCGGGTCCTCACCCCAGACGTCGTCGCCCACCTCGGCAGCGGCTATGGCAGCCCGCATGGCCGCATCGGGAACGGTGAAGGTGTCGCTGCGCAGGTCGACCAGACCGCTGTGAGTCATGCCTGCTCCGGAGTGGACGCGACCAGCGCGCCGGCGTCGGGAGCCACGCGCACCCGGTCGCGGCCGGAGCGCTTGGCCTCGTAGAGGGCATTGTCGGCGAGCGTCAGCAGGCGGTCGACGCCGACGCCTCGAGGCAGCCTCCCGGCGACCCCGATGCTGACCGAGAGCTGCACGCGCTGACCCGTGTCGGGCGCCTGCAACTGGGTGCGCGCGACGGCGTCACGCAGCTTCTCGGCCACCACGACAGCGTCGCGCGTCCCCGTCTCGCCCATCACGACGACGAACTCGTCGCCGCCGAGGCGGGCGGCCAGGTCACTGCGCCGCAGATTGGCAAGCAGGGTCCTCGCCACGGAGCGAAGCGCGCTGTCCCCCACCTGGTGCCCGAAGGAGTCGTTGATCGCCTTGAAGTTGTCGACGTCGAGCATCAGCAACGTGAGGGGGACACGGCTGCGGTCCGCATGGGCGATCTGCTGCTCGAGGTAGTCGGTGAGAAAACCGCGGTTGTACAGACCGGTGAGCCCATCGGTGTTGGCCTGGATTCGAGCCAGCTCGAGCACCCGCTCACGCTCCGTCGCGAGCGCCAGCTGGTCGGCGGCCAGCGCCAGAAGATCGAGGTCGTGCCGGGTGAAACCGCCGGGGCGGTCGGAGATCGCGAGCGCACCCTTGAGGGTCGTGCCCATGCGCAAGGGCGTGACGGCGATCTCCGTCATGGAGAGTGCGGCTTCGGCGCTGCCCGGCAGCGAGCACGCCACCAATGGGCCGGGATGCGCCTGCTGCATCGCGGCCGCGATCGCACCGTTGCCGAAGGTCAGCGCGCTCACGGCCGGCATCCTGCCGTCACCGCCGCTGACGTGCAGCGAGCGCGGTCGCTGTTCATCGTCGACCAGGACTGCCAGGGCGCGGGTTGCGTTGGTGGTGGCGCGCAGCTGCGCGCAGACCCGGTCGATCGCCGCGGACAGCGGGTGCGAGCTCAGGTCGGCGGCGATGGCCGCCCGCGCCTCAGCCCCGCGCAGCATGGCCTGGAGCTCACGGCGCATGTCCTCGAACGATGCTCCCAACCGCGCCAGTTCGGCATTGCCGGCGTTGCCGTCGGTGCCGATGGGGACGCTGAAATCCTCGTCGGCGAGGGCGGTGACGGCACGGTCCAGACGCCGCAAGGGGCGCTGGAGATCGCGCCGCACCAGAAGATAGAGGAGTGTCAGTCCGATCACGATGAGTCCCGCGGAAACGAGCGCGACCAGGACGGCGACGCTCTGCAGCGGCGACCCTCCGGTGGAGACAGCACTGGTCGCGACCACATCGAAACCGTCGCCGAGCGGCGCGGCCACGGCGGCGACGTCCTGGCCGGCGAGCCCGACGATGCTCGAGGTGCTGCCCTGCCCCGCCACCGCGGGGGGCAACGCTTCACCGGGCGGGATCTGCTGTCCCGCCAGCGTGCCGCCGATGACCGCGCGTCCCCGGGTGGCGACGACGAGCCCACCGGTCTGCAGCTCGTTGCGCGTCGCCAGCTGCGCCACCGCCGAGGACGCGAGCGGCCTGGCCGCGACCGCGACCGTGCCCGGGTGCGCGGGCACGGGCGCCCAGGCATAGATCCACGGCCGGCCCTGAGCGTCGGCCGCCAGTCCGGAGTGGGAGGCGGGGTCAGACGCGGTGGCGCGGTCGCGAATCCAGGCCGGCCCGCCGCCGCCGGCGGCGGTCCCGGCCTGGGCAGCGATCAGCCCGCTCGGGCTCACCACCGCCACCAGATCCTGGGGGCCGGCCGCGCGGCTCAGGCGGACGAGGAAGGCGGTCGGATCGCCCGCATCGTTCAGCTGGCCGGCCGCCGTCGTGGCAAAGGCGGCCAGCGATGCCTGCTCGGCGCGCACGAGGTCGGTGGCCGTCTGGGCGCGGTCGGCAACCCGTTCGAGCGCGGCTTGCCGGGTCTGCCCGCCGGTGAGGGCGAGGAAGAGGGCCACGGTGGAGCCGGCGATGAGCGCGCCCAGTACTGTGAGGATGAGCGCGAACCGCGCCGAGAAGGAGAGCCGGCGCATCGCTCCGAACGCTCAGCGGCTCACTGGCCGCCGGACCAGGACAGCGAAGCCCAACGCCCCGACCAGGATGCACGCGCCGGCCACCCCCGCCGCGGGAGCGACGACCCCGGCGAACGCCGCCGGCGCCGCGGCGCCTGCGCTCACCAGCGGCGCAGAGGGAATGAGCAGCACCAGCGGCGGCGGGGGGATCACGATTCCGCGGGGCGCGGGCGCGGCCGTGGGCGGCGCGGTACCACTGGGGGCGGTGGTGGCGGGGAGCTGGGGCGCGGCTGCGGGGCTCGGCGGCGCCACCGGCGGGAGCGCCGTCAGGGTGACACCCAGGGTCGGCACCCTGATCGGCACCCCGGTCTGCGAGGGGGCGCGGGGAGGGGCGATCAGCGGGGGCGCCCCCGGGGGCAGCGGGGGCTGGGGTTGGCCACCGGACTCGCCCGTCGGTGGGCAGGTGTGCAGGCCCCGCGTCGAGGACCCGGCGGGCGCGCAGACGGGCGAGGGTGGCACCAAGCCGTGGTCGTCCGGATTGGTGCCCCCGCCCCAGGGCGGCGCGGCGCCTGCTCCGCTGGCTCCGAGCATCAGGGCAGCCGCGACCGCAGCGCCGGCGGCGGCGATGCGGACCATCAGGCGGCGGTGGGCCACAGCTGGTCTCGCACGGCGCGTCGGCGGGTCACTGCATCTCTCTGGTGGCAATTCTCGCATCCGTGTGAACGGGCGGTGGACGAACGGTGACCGTCGCAACGGAGCCGTTACAGGCGGGAATCCGGGGAACGGCACGGGCTGGCAGACTGTGACGGTGACCCGTCTTCTCATCATCTTCTGCGACGGCGAGGTGCTCGCCGCCGAGACCGCCGACCTGCACTTCGACCTCCCTGTGATCGAGGCGGAGATCACCAACGTGGACAGTAACGGAGAACGGGCCATCCTCCCCCTGGCCGGGATCCGCCAGATCATCGTCGGTGATCCCGAGCCCGCACCTGCGGAGGCCGAGCTGGCCACCTGGGACCGCGCCGCCTTCCACTTTCTGGACGGCCAGGTGATGCGCGCCTGGATCGCCCCCGACGTCCTGCTCGGCGCTCACGGCGGGATCTGGCCGGTGGTGGAGCCGGATGGTGAGGAGTTGCGCCGCCTGGCCATCCCCTACAGCGCGTTGAAGGGAGTGTTCCGGCTGCGGCAGTGGGACGGGCGCAGCGCCGGTGAGCGAGCCGCCCAGCTCGCGGGCACGGCCGTCCATCTGGAGCACATGGTGGCCGTCCTGGCCGAACGCGAGGCACGCGCCAGTGGCCGCCAGCCCGCCCGCGGCGGGCAGGGCCTGCTCGAGCGCGTCCGCGCTGAGGCCGGCGAGGAACCACCCTCCGGGGCCCGCGTGCCGCCCGGCTGAGGCCGGCGGACCTCGCAACCAGCCAGGTCGTCAAGTTTTCGCGGCCCGACCGTTGCCGGCTGCGGTGGTAGGGTTGGGCCGTGCCCGCGCCCCAGGCCGAGGAGGTCGGCAACCCCCCAGCGGAGCTCGTGGCCCCTGCTGAAGACGTCACCACTCCGGCCCTGCGCAGCCGGCTTCACAGCCGGCGCACCGTGGTGTCCTTCGCGATCACCGTCGCGGTGCTCGGGGTGGCGATCCGGCGGGCGCCGATCGACTGGCACACCGCCTTCGCCGACATCCGCGGAGCCAACCTGTGGCTCTTCGCCGCCGCCCTGGTGGCCTTCTACGCGAGCATGGTGCTGCGCACGCTGCGCTGGCAGCTGCTGCTGCGCAACACCGGCGAGGAGCACGCCCTGGGCCCGCTGGGCCGCGTCCTCATGCCCTCCTTCTTCGTCAACTGTCTGGTTCCAGCCAAGATGGGCGACCTCTATAGGGGTCTGCAGCTGCGGGGCCGCGAGGGCGCCTCGGGAGGGAACGCGTTTGGCACAATCATCGCCGAGCGCCTCATCGACCTCTTCACGCTGATGACGCTGCTCATCCTCGCCGGGGCGGTGAGTTTCCACAGTGCGATCCCCGGCGAGCTGCTCGATGCCTTCCTGGTGGGCGTCGGGCTCTGTGTGGTGGGGGGCGCGGGGCTGGCCATCCTCGTCACCGGTCGTGGCCGGCGCGTCCTCGCCCATCTTCCCGAGGAGCTGGTGGAGCGCTACGAGCACTTCCGCGTGGGCACCATCGGCGCGTTCGGGCGCTGGGCCGAGGTGCTCCCGCTGAGCTGCGCCATCTGGGGCCTCGAGGGGGTGCGGCTCGGCCTGGTCATCGCCGCGCTGGGGCTGGCGGGGAGCGTGGGCCCCGCCCATTTCCTGCTCGTCGCCCTGGTGGCCGCCCTGCTCACCACTGTCCCCTTCACCCCCGGCGGCCTCGGGCTGGTGGAGACCGGCATGGTGCTCGTGCTCTCCCAGACCTCCCAGGTCAGCGCTCAGCAGGCCACCTCGATCGCGCTGCTCGACCGCAGCATCAGCTACGGCTCGCTGGTCCTGGTCGGTGGTCTCTTCTTCTTCCTCCTGCAGGCCCGGCCGGTGCGCCGATCCACCACCCCTGTCCTCGCCCCCGAGCCCACCCGCCAGTGAGGACCCTGGTCACCGGGGGGGCCGGGTTCATAGGGAGCGCACTCGTCGACGCCCTCCTCGCGGCGGGACACGACGTGACAGTGGTCGACGACCTCTCGCGCGGCCTGCGCGAACAGGTGGCCGCCACGGCCGACCTGCACGTGCTCGACGTCACCGACTCCGGGCTGGCGGCAGTGGTGGCCCGGGCGCGACCGGAGGTGGTGTTCCACCAGGCTGCGCAGATCGACGTGAGGCGATCGCTGAGCGAGCCGCTGTTCGACACGCACGTCAACGTGCTGGGGACCGTCAACCTTCTCCAGGCGTGCGTGGCAGCAAGCGTGCGCCGCCTGGTCTTCGCCAGCAGCGGCGGCGCCATCTACGGTGACACCGAGCGGGTTCCCACCCCCGAGGACCACCCGCCCGCGCCCGCCTCTCTCTACGGCGCCTCGAAGCAGGCCGGCGAGATCTACGGAAACGTGTACGGCCGCCTCTATGGGCTGGAGTTCACCGCGCTGCGCTACGCCAACGTGTACGGCCCTCGCCAGGATCCGCACGGCGAGGCCGGGGTGGTGGCGATCTTCACAGACCGCTTGCTGCGCGGCGAGGCGGCGGTGATCAACGGGGACGGCCTGCAGACCCGCGACTACGTGTACGTCGGCGACGTCGTGCGGGCCAACCTGCTCGCGGCCACCGCGGACGCCCTGGGCGCGTTCAACGTGGGGACCGGGATCGAGACGGACGTGGTCGGGATCCACCGCCTGCTGGCCGGGGCCGCCGGCCACCCGGCGCCTCCCCGCCACGGACCAGCCAAACCGGGCGAGCAGCGCCGCTCCTGTCTCGATGTGGACCTCGCGGAGCGCCGCCTGGGATGGCGGCCTGAGGTGGCCCTCGACGATGGGCTGCGGCGCACGCTCGACTTCTTCAGGCAGCGCCAGGCGGTCGGCACCGCCTGACGGTGGCTCAGCGAAGCGCCGGGGCGGTGGCCCCAAGACAGGCCTGCGCGTGCTCGCGGAGCTGCGCCACCGCACCGCTGATGCCCGGGTTGTCGGCGTAGCTGCCGCCCTCGATCAGCCGGCAGGCCCAGGCCAGGTCCTCGACCGCGGCGGTCAGGAGGTCGCGAGCGGTCTGCAGCTGCTCCAGCTCGGGGCCCGCGGCGTCGGTTTCGAGGCGGGCGAGCTGCTGGTGGTAGCCGCCCAGCTGCTTGCGGCCGGCCGCGGCCGCCTCCACGAGCGCATCGCCGGGGCTGCCGCGGGCTGCCTCCGTGTCCCGGGCGGGCGCCGCCTGGGCCGCCTCCAGGGCAGCGTCGAGCTCCGCAGCTCTGGTGCTCGTGAACTCGCAGATGCGGGAGAGGACGGTGCGGTAGTCCTCGGCGGCCACCGGCGCTCCGCCGCTGAGGGCGCGGAAGCTGCCGTAGAGGACGGCGATGACCACCAGCAGGATGAGAACGTACGTGAGCACGTGAGGCCGTGAGCATGGTTTCGGGCGGGAGGGGACTGGCGACTGCGACGCGGAGCAGAGCGCGCCGGTCCGGGCCCTCGCGACCCTACTTGTAGCGGAAGGTGATTCTTCCGCGACTGAGGTCGTAGGGGCTCAGCTCCACCCGGACCCGGTCACCGATGAGAATGCGGATGTAGAACTTGCGCATCTTCCCCGATGTGTAGGCGAGCACGTCCTGCCCGGTCTGCAGCCGGACCTTGAACATCGCGTTGGGGAGCGGCTCGACCACCGTCGCGTCCATCTCGATCGTCTCCTCCTTCTGCTCGGCAACAGCGGCCGCGGCGACGGGGTCGCGGCGGCGCGTCGGGCGGCGCGTGCGGGCGCCTCCGGAGCGGCCGGGGGGACGACGGGACACAGATGAGCTCCTTCAGGGATTGGTGGGGGGCGGCGCCCGCCGGGCGCACCGGCTCGCCTCCGAGTTGGTCAGCGTAGCATTGCGGCGCCGTGGGCCTGGACCGGCGGGTGGGTAGACTCGCATCTCGGCTGCAAGCCCCCGCGGCCGGAAGGACCCCATGACCGACCGCCTCAGCCCCGACGATTCCGCCTACCTGGACGCGCTGCGACGCCGCGTGCTCGTCTTCGACGGTGCCATGGGGACCAGCCTCCAGGCGATCGAGCCGACCATCGAGGACTTCGGAGGGCCCGAGCTGGAGGGCTGGATCGACGGGCTGGTGCTCCACGCCCCCCGGATCGTGGAACGGGTCCACCGCGGCTACCTCGAGGTGGGCGCTGACGTGATCGAGACCTGCACCTTCCAGGCGACCCCGCTGCGCCTGGCGGAGTGGGGCACCGGGAACGCGGAGCGCACCCACGAGCTCAACTCTGCTGCGGCCGCCCTGGCGCGCCGCCTCTGCGACGAGTTCTCGACGCCGGAGCGTCCGCGCTTCGTGGCCGGGTCGATCGGACCCACCGGCTACCTGCCGTCGTCCGACGACCCTGCGCTGGGCAACATCACCTTCGACGCCCTCCTCGAGGCGTTCCGGGTGCAGGCACGCGGGCTGGTCGAGGGCGGGGCCGACCTGCTGGTGGTCGAGACGGCGCAGGACATCCTCGAGGTCAAGGCGGCCATCTTCGGCATCCGCGCCGCCTTCGCCGACATCGGACGGCGCCTGCCCCTCCAGGCGCAGGTGACCCTCGACGTCAGCGGGCGCATGCTGCTCGGCACCGACGTCGACGCCGCCCTCACCATCCTGGAGGGCCTGCGCGTCGACGTGGTCGGGCTCAACTGCTCGACGGGGCCCGAGCACATGCGCGATCCCATCCGCCACCTCTGCTCGCATACCCGGCTGCCCGTGGCCTGCATCCCCAACGCCGGGCTGCCACTGAACGTCGAGGGGCGGGCGGTCTTTCCGCTCGAGGCCGTGCCCATGGCCGAGGAGCTGGAACGCTTCGTGCGCGAGGCTGGGGTCAATGTCGTAGGTGGCTGCTGCGGCACCACCCCCCAGCACATCCGCGAGTTGGTGACGCGAGTGGCAGGAATTAGGCCGCCCCAGCGGCTGGTCGAGGGGAGTGCCCGGCTGGCGAGCAGCATTCGCGGCATGGCCCTGCAGCAGGAACCGGCACCGCTGCTCATCGGCGAGCGCGTCAACGCCCAGGGCTCGCGGAAGATGAAGCGGCTGTTGCTCGAGGACGAATACGACGGCATCCTCGGGATCGCCCGCGAGCAGGTGGAGAGCGGCGCCCACGCGCTCGACGTGCAGGTGGCGCTGACCGAGCGCACCGACGAGGCACAGCAGATGCGCGCGCTGGTCAAGAAGCTGCAGATGAGCGTCGAGCTGCCGCTGGTCTGCGACACCACCGAGGTCGACGTGGTGCGCGCCTTCCTGGAGACCTATCCGGGCCGGCCGATGATCAACAGCATCAACCTCGAGGACGGGCGCGGTCGCGCCGATGCCGTGCTGCCGCTGGTGCGCGACCACGGCGCGGCCGTCATCGCGCTGACCATCGACAAGGCCCCCCCGGTCGGGGGCATGGCCAAGACGGCCGAGCACAAGCTGCTGGTCGCGCAGCGTCTCCACGACATCGCCGTCGGCGAGTACGGGCTGGAGCCGCACCAGCTCGTCTTCGACGCGCTCACCTTCACTCTGGCCACCGGCAGCGACGAATTCCTCACCTCCGCCAGGGAGACCATCGAGGGCATCCGGCTCATCAAGCGCGAGCTGCCCGGGGTGCTGACGACGCTCGGGCTCTCCAACGTGAGCTTCGGATTCGACGCGGCGGCTCGACCACCGCTGAACAGCGTCTTCCTCCACCACTGCCTGCAAGCCGGCCTCGACACGGTGATCATCAACCCCGCGCACGTCATCCCCTATGGGGAGATCGACGCCGAGCAGCGCGAGCTGGCCGAGGACCTGGTGCTCAACCGCCGCCCCGACGCCACCCAGCGCTTCATCGATTACTTCCAGGCCAACGCCGGGGTCGCCGAGGTCACCGAGCGCGCCGACCCGTTCGAGGGACTGGCGCCCGCGGAGCGCATCCACCAGCAGATCCTCCACCGCCGCAAGGAGGGCATCGAGGCCCAGATCGACCTGGCCATGGCCGAGGGGCGCTCGCCCGTCGACGTGCTCAACGATGTCCTCCTGCCGGCCATGAAGGACGTCGGTGACCGCTTCGGCGCCGGCGAGCTGATCCTTCCGTTCGTGCTCCAGAGCGCCGAAGTGATGAAGCGCGCGGTCGCCCACGTGGAGCTCTTCCTCGACAAGCAGGAGGGAGTCACCAAGGGCAAGGTGGTGCTGGCCACCGTCTACGGAGACGTGCACGACATCGGCAAGAACCTGGTCAACACCATCCTCAGCAACAACGGGTACACCGTGTTCGACCTGGGCAAGCAGGTGCCCGTCAACACCATCCTCGACAGGGCGGTCGAGGTGGGCGCCGACGTCATCGGGCTGAGCGCGTTGCTGGTCAGCACCAGCAAGCAGATGCCTTTGACGCTGCGGGAGATCGACTCCCGCGGGCTCGAGTTCCCGGTCATCATCGGGGGGGCGGCCATCAACCGGGGCTTCGGACGGCGCATCCTGTACCTGGAGGGGGAGCGCACCTTCGCGCCGGGCGTCTACTACTGCAAGGACGCCTTCGAGGGGCTGGAGACAGTCGACCAACTGGTCGATCCCCAGCGCCGCACGGGGCTGCTGGAACGCATACGCAGCGAGGCCGAGCTCCACCAGGTGCGCGAGGCGGAGAAGGTCGAGCGGCGCGCCACCGCCGCGGTGGCGGCGAACGGTGCGCAGCCACCGGCCGCTCGCAGCGACACCAGCACCGCTGCGCCCATCCCCACGCCGCCCTTCTGGGGCCCGCGGGTGGTCCGTGGCATCAGCGTCGACGATGTCTATGACTGCATCGACCGCAACTCCCTGTTCAAGCTCAGCTGGCAGTTCAAGGGCGCGCAGTTCCGCGACAAGGAGGTCTGGGCGCGCACGCTGCGCGAGGAGCTCGAGCCTCGCCTCGCGCGCTGCATGGCCGAGGCGCGCAGCGACGGCTACCTGGAGATCGCGGCCGCCTACGGCTACTGGCCGGCCCTCGCCGAGGGCGACACAGTCGTCCTCCACGACCCCGAAGATCGCCGCCGCGTCGTCGGCCGGCTCGGCTTCCCGCGCCAGGCGGCGCAGCACCGGCTCTGCCTGGCCGACTATGTGCGCCCTCGTGAATTGGCCAAGCCTGACGAATACGATGTGGTCGCGCTGCAGGTGGTCACCGTCGGCCCCCAGGCCAGCGAGCGCAGCCTGGCGCTGCAGCGCGAGGGCCGCTACGACGACATGCTCCGCGTCCACGGCTTCTCCACTCAGATCGCCGAGGCGACCGCGGAGTGGCTCCACCGCCGGATCAACGCCGAGCTGGCCCTGCCGCGGGAGCGGGGTCGCCGCTACTCCTGGGGATATCCGGCCTGCCCCGACCTCGAGGATCATCGCACCGTATTCCAGATCGTTCCCACCGACCGGATCGGGGTGTCGCTGACCGAGGGATTTCAGCTGGTTCCCGAGCAGTCGACTGCGGCGATCGTGCTCCACCACCCCCAGGCGCGCTACTTCGCCGTCTATGCGGGTGCCGCTGCCCCTGCCGACGAGGAACTCGTCCTGGCAGGCGCGCCCGAGGCATGACCTCGGCGCCCTGGGCGGCCGGCTATTCGGCGGCGAGCCCACCCAGCATCGCCATCGCCAGCATGCAGCGAAAGAGCGTCGGGTAGTCGTCGGTTTCAAAGCGCACGGTCCGACCGGCCGGGCGCTCGATGCCGGGGATGGTGGCGCAGTAGTCGGTGGCCAGCGTGGTGGTCATCTCGCACTCCATCAGATAGGGCGCGGGCACCACGTACGGGGCGATATGCCCCGCCGCAACGCGCTGGAGCGCGTCCTTGGCGGCGCCCTCGAGCCGCTCGCGGGCCACCGCGGGATGCAGCGAGAACGCCGACTGGCTGCCCAGGGCCGCCTTGGTGACCACCACGGGCAGGTCGGGGCCCAGCACGCCGGCCGCCTCTGCGCACGTGGCCTCGTCGCCGCTCACCAGGGCGACCGGCACGCCGTGATGCCCGGCCAGCGCGGCATTGAGGGTGGTCTCGGTCTGGCGCACGCCGTTGACGCGGATGGCGCGGAAGACCCGCGGCGAGTAGGTGTGATCGAGGATGGCCGGCGCCGAGCCGGCGCCCCCGTGGTAGCCGATCATGAACACCGCACCGAACTGGGCGTCCAGCCCTGCCATCATCGAATAGGGCTTGGGGAACCCGACGCTGCACTCGGCCCGCGGATCGAGCAGCTCGGGTTCGAGGTTGGCCATGCGTCCGTGGCTGTCGTTGACGACCACCCGGCCGGCCCCGGCCGCCAACGCCCCCGCGACAGCGGCGTTGGCCTCCAGGGTCATCAGCCGGCACGAGCGACGGTAGGCCTCACCCCCCGCCGGCACCACCTGCTCGCGGCTCACAACCCCGGCGATGCCCTCCATGTCGATTGAGATGTAGACATTCATGCGCCGTCACGAGTATCTACCATCCGCGGCCGCAACCGGCGCCTCCCGCCGGCGACCCCTCGCGGCGCGACCGGGCGCACGCCGCACCCGCCGCGCCGCAGCGCCGGTCAGTCCGTGTAGCGGGATATCCGATGGTCCTCGGCATCGCGAGCCCTGCGATAGAGGGCGCAGGTCGCGGGGTCGTTGATGCAGGGGGGCTGAGGGTTGCGGCCGGTGAAGCGGTGGGTGCGGCGGTCGACGTGGCAGTCGGCCTTGTAGCGAACCAGCATTCCGAACGGGCCCGCCTTCTCGCGCAGCACCTGCTCCAGATACGGACAGCGCCGGCGCGCGACCGGGCGCGTGCCCGTCCTGGGGTCGGGCTGCGGATGGTCGCCGCGGCGCCGGGGGGGCGGTGGTTCGGCGCGCATATGGAGGGTCCTGGTGGCGGTGGTGGAACCGGCTAGCGACGATGCTCGCCGTCGAGCATGTGCTGGATGCGGGCCGCCAGCTCCTTGATCTTGAAGGGCTTGCCCAGCGTCTCGACGTTCCCGTAGGCCTCGAGCTTGGGCGCCGTGGTGGCGTTGACCAGCGCGCTCACGATGAGCACCTTGGGGTCCCTGCCGTGGTCCTGACGGATGCGCTCCAGGACCTGCGATCCGCTCAACTCGCCGGGCAGCATGAGGTCGAGCAGGACGAGGTCGGGCATGAACTCCGTGAACGCCGCCAGGCCCTCATCGCCGGTCTTGGCCACCTTGACCTCGTAGCCCTCCATCGTGCAGAGCAGCGACTCGATGTCGGCGAGGGCGTAATAGTCCTCGATGATCAAGACCTTCTTCATGGCCGGGGGGACGCCCTTCCCTGGGTGCGGGAGCTCGTCTCCGAGTGTAGCACCGGCCCGAGCGGGGTCCCGGAGGGCTGCTCAGACGGCGCGGTCGATCACCGTTGCGGTGCCGATGCCGCCGCCACAGCACATGGTCTGAAGGCCGATCTGAGTGTCGGAACGCTCCAGCTCGTGGAGCAGCGTTGTCATCAGCCGGGCGCCGCTGGCCCCCAGGGGATGCCCCAGAGCGATGGCGCCGCCGTTGACGTTGACCCGCCCCAGGTCGGGCCGGTGCTCACGGGCCCAGGCCAGCACCACCGGGGCGAAGGCTTCGTTGATCTCCACGCGATCGACGTCCCCGAGGGTGAGCCCCGCCCTGGCGAGCACCTTGGTCGTCGCGGGGATCGGGCCCTTGAGCATGGTCACCGGGTCGACCCCGACGGCCGCCTGGGCGCGGATGCGGGCGCGGGGGCGCAGCCCGAGCTCCTCTGCCTTCTCGCGGGCCATGAGCAGGAGGGCGGCGGCGCCGTCGGTGATCTGAGAGCTGTTCCCGGCGTGGAGGATGCCGCCCTGCGGCTTGAAGGCCAGGGGCAGGCCGGCCAGGGCCTCCAGGGTGGTCCCGGGGCGGATGCCCTGATCCTGGGAGACGACCACCCCCTCACCGTTCTCGCCCACGACATAGGGGGCGATCTCGCGATCGAACCGGCCCTCCGCCTGGGCGAGGGCGGCCCGACGGTGGGACTCGACGGCCAGCTCGTCCGCCTCCTGGCGGCCGATTCCGTACTCGGCGGCCAGCAGCTCGCACCCGCTGCCCTGGTCGATCAGGTTGTAGCGCTCCAGCAGCTCGGGCGGAAAGGGCGTCCCCGGCCCCTGGAGAACGGTGCTGCCCATGGGGACCCGGCTCATCGACTCCACACCGCCGGCGATGGTGATGTCGCACACCCCGCAGGCGATGAGGTTGGCCGCGAAGTGCAGGGCCTGCTGCGAACTGCCGCACTGGCGGTCGACGGTGGTGGCCGGCACCTCGATGGGAAAGCCCGCGAGCAACACCGCCTGACGCCCCACGTTGATGGACTGCTCGCCGGTCTGCATGACACAGCCCCAGACCACATCGTCGACGAGGGCGGGATCGAGGCGCGCGCGGTCGACGACCTCGCGCAGCACATGGGCGGAAAGGTGGAGAGGATGAACGTCGCGCAGCGCTCCGTTCTTGGGATTGCCCTTGCCGAGAGGTGTGCGCACAGCCTCGACGATGACCACGTCCCGCATCAGCCCCACTCCGTTTTCTTGGATGCCGCGCAACCATAGCCGAGACGGTCGCGAGCGCCGCCTGACCGCGCGCTAGGAGCCTGTCTCGGTATGCACACGACCGCTGCATCCACCCGGACTCGCCGATCTCGGCGGCCGGCCGGCGCATCAGCCGCGGCCTACTGAGACGGAGCTCCTACCCGGCTCAGCCGCCACCGCCGGCCTCCGCCACCAGGGCGCTGAACAGCCGTGCCGCCCACGGCTGCTCGGCGCTCAGCTCCTCGGGATGGCATTGCACGCCCATCACAAAACGGCGCCCCGGCACCTCGAGCCCCTCGATCACCCCGTCGGTGCTGCGGGCGCTGACGCGCAGCCCTGCCCCCACGGCCCGCACCCCCTGGTGGTGCAGGCTGTTCACGGTGAGGCGCCCCGCCCCCACCACGTTCGCCAGCCGGGTCCCCGGCTCGACCTCGACATCATGAACCAGCAAGGCGCGCTCAGAATCGTGGCGGTCGTGGAGCGCGGGCACGACGCCCTGTCCGGCGAGGTCCTGCCACAGGCTCCCCCCGAACGCCACGTTGAGCAGCTGCATCCCCCGGCAGATCGCGAGCACCGGCAGGTCGTCCTCGAGTGCCCAGCGCAGCAGCTGCAGCTCACACTCGTCGACCTCGGGATGCACCTCGGTGCCGAGCTCGGCGCGAGGCTCCTCTCCGTAACGCCGCGGGTCGACGTCGGCGCCGCCCGGCAGGCACAGCGCATCGCAGCGTCCGTACAGTGGCCGCAGCCGTTCGGGTGACAACAGCGGCAACGGCAGCGGCACCGCGCCAGCTCTCTCCAAGGCGCGCACGTACGCGTCGTTGATCACCTGCCGCAGCGGCCTCTCGCCGGTCGGCCACTGCGGCCGCAGCGGAATCCCGACGATCGGAGGCACCCCGCGATGCTAGTGCAAGTCCGGCCCGCTGCAGCCTGTGGGCGTCGCGTCGGGGAGGCCGTGTGTGCGCTGACTTAGTTGCCGCATCGGACTGACAAGCCGCTGCGTGGGACGGTGGTGTGCCCTGCGGGCACGGTGGCGCGCCTCTTCGACGCGCCACCTCTTTTCGCCGGCCGGGTCCACGGCCGGCTCAAACGGCCCGCAGGACACACCCCCGCCCCACTCCGCTGGCGTGGTGCCACGAGCCGTGGGCGCACTGCGCACGGACTAGCCGAGGGTTCGCGGGACACATTCGCCCACTCGACTCGGCGGGCGCCGTGGCCAGAGGTCATGGGCACCATGCAGGGAGTCTTGCTTCTGCGAGACGGCAGGCGGAGACTACGGGCCATGCCGGCGCCCGAGATCCAATACGCCAAGAGTGGGGACGTGAACATCGCCTACGCGGTGGTGGGCGACGGGCCGTTCGACGTCGTGCTCGTGGGAGGCTGGGTGCTGTCGAATCTCGACGAGGTCCCCTGGGAGGGCACTCCCCAAGAACTCTATCACGGGCTCGCGTCGTTCTCCCGGCTGATCCTGTTCGACAAGCGGGGCATGGGAATGTCCGACCGCACGACCGGGATCGCCGACCTGGAAACGCGCATCGACGACATCCGGGCCGTGATGGACGCCGTGGGCTCGAAGCGGGCTGCACTCGTCGGGGTCTCCGAGGGTGGGCCGATGACCGAGCTCTTCGCAGCGACCCATCCCGACAGGGTCGCCGCGGCCATCCTGTACGGAACCTGCGCCTCCTGGATCCGGGCGGACGACTATCCGTGGGCGCCAACTCGCCAGGAGCGGCTCGAGTTCATCCGGCAGGAAGCCCCCCGCGTCGGCTCCCAGCTGTGGTTGGACGAGATGCTCCGTGGGCTCGCCCCCTCGGTTGCCGACGACGAGACGGTGAAGCGCTGGTGGCGGAGGTGGGTTCGCGCGAGCGCGAGTCCAGGAGCGATACACGCTCTGCGCCTGATGAACAGCGAGATCGATACCCGGCACACGCTGCCCGCGATCAGCGTCCCGACGCTCGTGCTGCACCGCGTCGACGATGAGGACATAGTGCTTGGGGAGGGGCGCTACCTGGCCCAGAGGATCCTGGGAGCGCAGCTGGTCGAGCTCCCGGGCCGGGACCACGGTTGGTGGATCAACTCCAGGCAGATCGTGGCCGAGATCGAACCCTTCCTGCGGAGCATCTGGGACCGCGGGGAGTGGGACGTCGTGGAATCTGACCGCGTCCTGGCGACCGTGCTCTTCACCGACATCGTGGGCTCGACCGCGAAGCTGGCGGAGCTCGGCGACCGTGGCTGGCAGGAGCTTCTCCAGAAGCACCACACGGTGGTGCGCCGTCAGCTGGTGCGATACGCGGGTCGCGAGATCGACACTGCCGGCGACGGATTCTTTGCCAGCTTCGACGGGCCGGCGAGAGCGATCCGGTGCGCCTGCACCATCAGTCAGGCGGTTCGTGAGCTCGGGCTGGAGGTACGAGCCGGCCTGCACACCGGTGAGTGCGAGCGCGTCAATGGCAAGGTCGGTGGTATCGCCGTCCACATCGGCGCCCGAGTCGCTGCCGAGGCCGGTCCAGGCGAGGTGTTGGTCTCGAGCACCGT
>DATDHG010000180.1:0-2340 GCA_036521675.1 Candidatus Dormiibacterota bacterium | reverse complement strand
CTGGTCGCCGTCGACATGATGCAGCCGCAGGGTGCGCAACTGCCCGAGCGCGTCGCGGTGGCGGCGGCGGATCTCGTTGAGCCGGGTGAGCAGCGGTGCGATCGAGGTCGGCGCATGATACTTCCTGGGCCGGTATTGGTATTTCTCCGAGTCGAGGTACTCCTCCGACCCTGCGCGCAGGGCCACGTTCTCGCAGAGCTCGTAGCCAGAGTACATCCCCCAGCTCGGGCAGGTCAGAGCGGCCAGCACGGCCCGGACCCGGAAGGCGGGTGGGCCCCCCCGCTGCAGGTACTCGTTGAGGATGTCGGGCGTGTTGACCCAGAAGTTGGGGCGGAACCAGTCCACCATCTCGGTGTGCGCCAGCTGGTCGAGGTACTCGCTCAGCTCCCACTTGGAGGTGCGCCAGGTGAAGTAGGTGTACGACTGGGTGAAGCCGCCCTTGGCAAGCCGCTCCATGACGCGCGGGCGGGTGAAGGCCTCGGCCAGAAAGAGCACGTCGGGGTGTCGCGCCTGCACCGCGTCGATCAGCCAGGGCCAGAAGCGCAGCGGCTTGGTGTGCGGGTTGTCGACACGAAAGACCCGAACTCCATGGCCGACCCAGAAGAGCACCGCCTCGAGGATGGTCCGCTCCAGCGCCTCACGTTCGGGGGTGTCGAAGTCGAGCGGGTAGATGTCCTGGTAGCGCTTGGGCGGGTTCTCGGCGGTGCGGATGGTGCCGTCGGGGAGGCGCCGAAACCAGCTCGGGTGCTGCTCCACCCAGGGATGGTCCGGCGAGCACTGCAGGGCGAGGTCGAGCGCGACCTCCAGCCCGCAGCCGGCGGCGGCGCTCACGAAGGCGTCGAAGTCGTCGAGCGTGCCCAGGTCGGGGTGCACGGCGGTGTGCCCTCCGCTGCGGTCACCGATCGCCCACGGGCTGCCGGGGTCGTCCGCTTCCGGGTCCGGGCTGTTGTTGCGCCCCCTGCGCCCGGTCTCGCCGATGGGGTGGATGGGCGGGAGGTAGACGACGTCGAAGCCCATCGCGGCGATCCTGGGGAGGTCCGCCGCCGCCGCGACCAGGGTTCCCGACCGGTGCGGCGGCCGCGCGCCGGCGCTACGGGGGAAGAATTCGTACCAGGCGCTGAAAGCGGCCAGGGGACGGTCGGCTGCGAGCGGGAATGGGCCGGCGACCGTCGCCCCACTCCAGTCGATGGTGCGCCGCAGCAGCGCCAGCGCCCCCGGAGCGGCGGCGGCCGCGGCGCGTTGGTCCTGGGCCATGCCACTGTCGCGGAGGACCAGCGACAGGGCGCGCAGCGCGCGGGCATCCCGCGTCGCCGCCTGGCGCGCCGCCACGATCGCGGCGCCGACCTCCAGCTCGACCGCCAGGTCCTCCCCCGCGCCCGAGCGGCGCTGCAGGTCGCGCAGCCACGTCGCATAGGGATCCGCCAGGGCGGCGATCTCGAACTCCCAGGCGCCGGTGGTCGACGGGGTGACCACCGCAGCCCACCGGTCGAGGCCGGGCGCCACATCCACCATGGCCGCCTCCAGGGCGCGGGAGGCGCGCCGCCGGCCGGACCGTCCGGAGGGGGCGGGGCGCAGCCGCACGGTGGCGGCGAGCACGTCGGCGCCGTCGCAGACCAGGTCGGCGGAGACCTCCAGCGCCTGCCCGGCCGCCGCCTTGGCCGGCCGGGCGCCGCCGTCCACGGTGGGGCGGACACGGTCCACGAGGACCCGGCGGCGATCGCACACCACTGGCCTCACGCCGTCGAGCTCGACACCCGCCGCAGCACCACCACCGAGCGCCCGGCGACCTGGAGTTCCTGGCTCTCGCGGCAGGAGCGCTCCCCCGCGGGCTCCTCGGGGTTGGCGCTGTCCAGGATCACGTCCCAGCGGGTGCCCCATCCGTGGGGAAGCCGCCACAGGGTGTCCTCGGCACCGCCGTGCAGCAGCACCAGCAGGGTGTCGCCGGACATCGGCTCCCCGCGCGGACCCCGCTCGGGGATGAGCTCGCCGTTGAGCAGCATGCCCAGTGACTGACGCTGATCGCTCCCCCAGTCGTCGTCATGCATCTCCTCGCCGTCGCGCCGGAACCACGCCAGGTCCTTGCGGCGCACGCCGCGCCCCACCTGGCCCTGGAAGAAGCGCTGACGACGCAACACAGGTTGCGAGTGGCGCAGGTCGATCAGCCGCCGCGTGAAGTCGAGCATCTGCGGGTCGCAGCCCTCCCAGTCCACCCACGACAGCTCGTTGTCCTGGCAGTACGTGTTGTTGTTGCCCTGTTGGGTGCGCCCCATCTCGTCGCCGTGGAGCAGCATCGGGCACCCCTGGGAGATGAGCAGAGTGGTCATCAGGTTGCGCATCTGG
>DATDHG010000179.1:0-3032 GCA_036521675.1 Candidatus Dormiibacterota bacterium | reverse complement strand
CCCTGATGGCTCCCTGCACCGCGCTCCGGGCCCGCGTGAAGAACGCGGTGTCGCCATAGAGGTGGAAGTACCAGTTCGCGGAGAGCATCGCCGCTTCCAGCTCGAAGCCGAGCTGAGCCGGATCGATGCCGCCCTCCAGCTCGCCGTTGTGGATCGCGTCCCGGGCCGCGCTCTCAAGCAGATCGAGCCACCGGCGTTGGACGCTGGCGATGGTGTCGCGGACGATGCCGGGCCGGGCGTCGAACTCCGCCATCGCCCCGGCGAAGAAGCACCCGCCCGGGAAGACGCGGCGCTCCATCAGGGCGACGTACTCGTCGCAGAGCCCGTGGAGGGCGGCGATGCCCCGGGGGCGCGCCAGGGCCGGCAGGATCACCTGGTCGACGTAGAGCTGGCGGGCGTGCTCGATCGTGGCCAGCTGCAACTCCTCCTTCGAGCCGAAGTGGGCGAAGAGGCCGCTCTTGCTCATCGAGAGCTCGGCGGCCAGCCGGCCGAGGGTCAGGCCCTCGAGCCCCTCCACGCTCGCGATCGCCGAGGCGGCCACCAGGATGCTCTGCCTGGTCTCCAACCCCCGCGCGGTTCTCGTTGCCACGGTCCTCCTTGTATAGCACGAACGATCGTGCTACAGTGTCGCGATCGCACGACCGATCGGTCGTGCTTTTTCAGGAGGTGACCCGCCATGCCGTTCGTGAACGTGAAGCTGATCGAGGGGGTCTTTACCGCCAGCCAGAAGCAGGACATGGTTCGCAAGCTGACCGACACCATGGTCGAGATCGAGGGCGAGGCGATGCGGCCGGTGACCTGGGTGGTCGTCGAGGAGGTCAAGAGCGGCGACTGGGGGATCGCCGGCAACCCGCTCACCACCGCCGACGTCAAGGCGCTCGGCGCCCGCCAACCGGTCGGGTAGATACTCCGTCCGAGGTATCGATGTACGACGTCGTCGTCGTGGGAGCCCGCTGCGCGGGGGCATCGCTCGCGATGCTCCTGGCGCGGCGCGGCCATCGCGTGGCGCTCGTCGATCGGGCTACGTTCCCCAGCGACACGATCTCGAGCCACTTCCTATGGCAGCATGGGGCGGCGCGGCTGGAGTCCTGGGGTCTGCTCGGGGAGCTGAGATCGCTGGGCTGCCGGCCCCTGCCCGTGCTGACCTTCGACTTCGGCCCGGTGGCCATCACCGGCCGGCCGCCGGCGGTCCGCGGGGTCAGCGAGACGTTCTGCCCGCGGCGCACCGTGCTCGACAACCTGCTGGTCGACGCGGCTGTCCGGGCCGGCGCGGAGCTCGTCGACCGGACGTCCGTGCAGTCGGTCAGGTGGTCGGATGGCCGCGCCTGTGGGGTGGAGGTGAGGGCGCTATCGGGCGCTGCCACCCGTCTCGATGCGCGTCTGGTGGTCGGCGCGGACGGGCGGAACTCGCGGGTCGCCCGTGAGGTCAGGGCCGAGGCGTACGGGTGGTCGCCACCCCTGACCTTCGTTTACTACTCCTACTGGAGCGGGATGGCGACGATATCGCCCGCCTACCACATGCGGCCGGGCCGGCTGATCCTCCGCTGGCCGACCAACGACGGGCTGACCTGCCTGTACGTCGGCTCCCCGCACTCCGAATTCGTCGAGTTCCGGCGCGACATCGAGGGCAACTTCCTGCGGTCGCTCGAAGCAGTCCCCGGGCTCCGCGAGGAGACCACGGCCGGACGCCGCGAGGAGCGCTTCCGCGGCGCCGCCGACCTCCCCAACTTCTACCGGACGTCCTTCGGCGACGGGTGGGCTCTCGCCGGCGACGCGGGCCACCACAAGGACCCGACGACCGGCCTCGGCATGTCGGACGCGCTCGCGTCCGCGGAGCTGCTGGCCGGCGCCGTGGACGAGGCGCTGGTTGGCCGGCGCTCATGGAACGCGGCGCTCGGTGACTACCAGCGCGGCCGCGATGAAGCGACCGCCAACGGGCTCCGGCTCACGCTGAGCGCGGCGGCTCTCGACCCGCTGCCACCGCGCCTGCAGCACTACTACGAGGCCGCGTCCGAAAACCCGGAGGCCGTCACGCGGATTCTCGGCGCGCTCGGCGGCGCGATCCCCCTGGACGACGTGTTCTCCGCGGCGAGGATCGAGGCGGTCGTCGGAGGGTCGAACGGCCGCGCTGGGGGCGGCCCTTGCGTTCGTGGACTTAGTCCAACTAGACTAAGTGCATGGACCAGGTCAACGTCCACGAGGCGAAGACGACCCTCTCCCGGCTCCTCGAACGGGTAGAGGCCGGAGAGGAGATCGTCATCGCGCGCGCCGGCAAGCCGGTCGCGCGCCTGGTCTCCTACCGCACGCTGACGGACCGGCGCCGTCCGGGAGCCTGGCGCGGCCGGGTGCGCATCGCATCCGACTTCGACGAACTCCCGCCCGAGCTCGGCGCCGCGTTCCGTGGCGAGGCCCCGTGACCCTGCTGCTCGACACGCACGTGCTTCTCTGGTGGCTGAGCGACGACCGCTCCCTGACGAGGGCGGCCAGAGCCAGGATCGCCGATCCGCAGACGGTCGTCTACGTCAGCGCCGTGACCGCATGGGAGATCGCCATCAAGCAGGCGCTCGGCAAGCTGACCGCGCCCGACGACCTCGCCCAGCAGGTGAACGACGGCGGCCTGTCGGAGCTTGCGATCACCATCACGGACGGCCTGCTCGCCGGAGCGCTGCCCCGCCATCACGACGATCCGTTCGACAGGATGCTCATCGCGCAGGCGCAGCGCCACGGGCTCACCGTCGTGACGCGCGACCCCTCATTCGCGCCGTATGGAGTGGCGGTCATCGGCGCCTGAGGCGAGCGCAGCTGGGCGAACATCAGCGCGCCCGGCCAAGTCGTCCTCAGGCCGAGTCTGGCCGCGCTTGACGCCGCGACATCGGTTGACATCGCGAGATCGCTGCTGGACCATCCCCGCGTGCGCGTCTTCGTCCTCGGCGCGACGGGACAGGTGGGCCGGCAGGTGGCGGGTCTCCTGACCGCTCTCGAGCGGGTTTCGGACCTGGTTGTCGCCGGCCGCCATCTCTCGCGCGCACAGG
>DATDHG010000178.1:0-16700 GCA_036521675.1 Candidatus Dormiibacterota bacterium | reverse complement strand
GACCGCACGCGCGCCGCCGCGATCCGCATCGCCTCCGCATCACTCAGCCCCGCGCTATGCGCCAGATTCACCACCGCCGGCAGCTTCACGTCGAACACCGAGCAAGCCGGCACGATCATCACGTCGCGGTCCCGCCACACCTTCCCGATCGCCGCGGGCGCCTGGTCCACCGGGGTGTCGACCGGCAGGCAGGCCACCGCCCCCGCTGCGCCGGACACGCTCGACGCGCCCGTCGGAGTCGGAGCGACCGCCGGCCTCCCCACCCCAGCCGCAGCCGAACCGCTCCTCCCCGCAGCCGCGCCCGACCCGCCGGCGCCGCAGCCGGCCAGCAGGCAGATCACCGCCAAAGCGGCCGGCCCGATCAGTCCACGCATCCCCCGCATCCCGACCACGCTACCGGCGCCCCGGCCCAGCCGCATGACGCACCCCGGATTGGGGCCACCCATACCCACACCCATCTCGTTCTGATCTCCCCGGGGCGCCGCCACCCTTGTCCGTCAATGCCTGCCCGCACCCTCACGCGAGGGCGCCGGACGGCGCGGCCGGGTGACTCTACGGGCCCGGCCGGACTCCTCCGCCGGCCCGACTTGCGTCCCGGCCCACCCGTCGTGTATATATAAAGGAACCTTTATCAAAGCATCCTTTATCAAAGGAGCCGTTATGCAAGGTGCCGTCGCGCCGGGCCGCGGCTCGAGGAATCAAATTCCCATGGCGACCGCGCTGGATCTCAGCATCCACTTCGAGGGCCTGGCCCATCCCACCCGTCTCAAGATCATCGAGCGGCTCGCCGCCGCGGCCGAGATGCGGGTTTCCGAGCTGGCCGAATTCTGCAAGGTGAGCCAGCCGCGCATGAGCTGGCACCTGCGTCAGCTGCGGCGGTCCGAGTTGATCCGAACCCGGCGTGAGGGCCGGGAGGTGTTTTGCAGGCTGGACCGCGAGTCGATCGCCAGCCACCTGCGCAACTTCGTCCGGCTCCTCCAGTCCGGTGGAGACGGGTCGGCCGATACCAGGGACATCCAGGAGTTCATCGAGGTGACCAAGTGAGCAACAAGGTTCGGGTCGCGATCATCGGCGTGGGCAATTGCGCCTCGTCCTTGGTCCAGGGGGTCGAGTACTACAGGAACGCCGATCCCAAGGAGGCCGTCCCCGGCCTGATGCACGTCGACCTCGGCGGCTACCACATCCGGGACATCGAGTTCTCGGCGGCGTTCGACATCGATTCTGCCAAGGTTGGCAAGGACCTGAGCGAGGCGATCTTCAGCGGGCTCAACAACACCGTCGTCTTCAGCGAGGTGCCCCACTTGGGGATCCCGGTGCAGCGTGGCATGACCCACGACGGCCTCGGCAAGTACCTCAAGGAGGTCATCACCAAGGCGCCGGGCGCGACCGTCGACATCGTCAAGGTGCTCAAGGAGACCAATACCGACGTCGTGGTGAACTATCTCCCGGTCGGCTCCGAAGAGGCGACCAAGTGGTACACCGAGCAGATCCTCGCGGCCGGGTGCGCCATGGTGAACTGCATGCCCGTCTTCATCGCGCGTGAGGAATACTGGCGGGGCCGCTTCGAGAGGGCGGGCGTTCCCATCATCGGCGACGACATCAAGTCGCAGGTGGGCGCCACCATCGTGCACCGCGTGCTCACCCGCCTCTTCCGCGACCGCGGTGTGGCGCTGGAGAACACCTACCAGCTCAACTTCGGCGGCAACACCGACTTCCTCAACATGCTGGAGCGCGAGCGTCTGGAGAGCAAGAAGATCTCCAAGACCAACGCGGTCATCTCGGAACTGGAGTACACCCCTGATCCCCGCACGGTGCACGTCGGGCCCTCCGACTACGTGCCCTGGCTGAACGACCGCAAGTGGGCCTTCATCCGCCTCGAGGGCAAGAGCTTCGGCGACGTGCCGCTCAACGTCGAGCTCAAGCTCGAGGTCCATGACTCGCCCAACAGCGCTGGCATCGTCATCGACGCCGTTCGCCTCTGCAAGCTGGGCCTCGACCGCGGCCTGGCGGGCGCCATCGAGGGCCCGTCGAGCTACCTGATGAAGTCACCGCCCGTGCAGTACCACGACTCGATCGCGCGCCAGCTCACCGAGGACTTCATCGCCGCCGGCGAGCGCGCGCGCGACAACGGCGCGGTTCCCGTCGGGACGCTGGGCGAACCGGCCGCATCGCCGGCACCCACCGCCGCCGGGTAGTGCAGCGGCAGGCGGGCCGATGACCGAGGTGGGTGTGGGCCGGGAGGTGCTCCCGGTCCGCAGCGCCCCACCGGGCCGGCTGACCGAGCGGCTCCCCTATCACGCCTTCCGCGCGGGCGAGGCCGTGGCCGGGGTGCTGCCGCACCGGCTGGTGGACGGCGCCGCCGCCAACGTCGCCAGCCTCGCGCTGCGGCTGCGCCCCTCCCGCTTCGAGGGTCTGCGAGCCAACCTGCGCCACGTCCTGCCCGACCTCGACGACCGCGTGCTGGAACGCGTGGTGCGCGCCAACGTCCGCAACCTCGCCCGCTCCTGGGCCGACGTCCTGCGCATGCAGCACCATGCCGACAGCCTGGCCGGTCAGGTTTTTCCCGTCAATGTCGAGAACATGACCGAGCCGCTGCAACGCGGCCGGGGGGTGGTCATCGTCTCCCTGCACCTGGGCAGGTGGGAGGTCGGCCTGGCCGGCTGGAACCATCGCTTCGGCCGCATGTCGGTGCTCGCGGAGGCGGTGCGCCCCGCCGAGCTTTTCGAGCACATCGTGGCCGCCCGCGGCGCCATGGGCGTCACCGTCATCCCCATCGACACCGCCGCCATCCGCGGCAGCGACGGGCCCGCCGAGGCGCGCCGCCTGGGCGCAGCCGCGATCCGCGAGGTGTTCCGCACGCTGCGGGGCAACGGCATGGTCGCGATGGCCATGGACCGCGACCTCATCGGCAACGGTACGCCCCTGCCGTTCTTCGGCGCCGACGCGCCCATCCCCGTCGGCGTGGTCGACGTGGCGATCCGGACCGGGGCTGCGATCGTGCCCGTCATCCTGCTGCGCGCCGGCGATGCCGTGGTGGCGCCCTGCTGGCCGGAGATCGGCTACGACCCGGAGGCCGACCGCGACGCCGAGGTCCGCCGCGTGGCCGGCGAGGTGCTGCGCATCTTCGAGGGAGTCATCGCCGAGCACCCCGACCAGTGGCACGTGCTCGAGCCCATCTGGCCCGGCGACACAGGAAGAGGCCGATGAAGGTCTGCCTGGTCTCGCCGTACGACTTCACCACCCCGGGCGGCGTCGGTGAGCACGTCCGCCACCTCGCCGAGCAGCTGCGCGAGCGCCACCACGACGTGACCGTCATGGCGCCCAGCAACGAGCTCCCCGACGACCACGGCATCCCCGGCTACGTGCGCATCGGGCGCAGCGTCCCCATGCGCGGCAACGGTTCGGTCGCGCGCATCGGCCTCTCCTTCCACCTCGTTCGGCGGGTCCGCCAGCTGCTCGACGCCGAGGGCTTCGACGTCGTCCACTATCACGAGCCGCTGGTCCCGGCGCTGCCGATCACCGTGCTGCGCTTCCATCACGGCGCCAACGTCGGTACGTTTCACTCGTACGCACGCCGCAACCTCGGCTACTACTACGGCCGCCCCTTCCTGAAGCGCTACTTCAAGCGCCTCGACGCGTGCATCGCAGTGAGCGCGCCTGCGCGTGACTTCGTGGCGCGGTACTTCGTCGGCGAGTACCGCATCGTGCCCAACGGCATCGAGACCGCCCGCTTCAGCCCCGAGCTGCCCCCGCTCCCCGAGCTGCGCACCAACGGCCAGCGCACCATCCTTTCCGTCGGCCGCCTCGAGCAGCGCAAGGGCGTGCCCGTGCTGCTCGAGGCGTACGCGGAGTTGCGCCGGCGGCGTGCCGACTGCCGCCTCGTCGTCGTTGGGGAGGGCGAGCTGCGCTGGCAGTACGAGCGCTGGGTGGAGAACGAGAAGGTGCCCGACGTGCTCTTCACCGGACACGTCGACGGCCGGCTCCTGCCGCGTTGCTACACGTCGGCGGACATCTTCTGCGCCCCCGCGGTCGGCGGTGAGAGTTTCGGCATCGTTCTGCTCGAGGCCATGGCCAGCGGTCGGGCGGTCATCGCCTCGGGGATCCCCGGTTTCGCGCAGGTGATCAGTGACGGCAGCGACGGCGTGCTCACCCGCGCCGGTGACGTCGCCGCATGGGCTGCCACCATCGCGCGCCTGCTCGACGACGACAGCATGCGCGGACGTCTCGGCGCCGCCGGGGTGGTGACGGCCCGCCGCTACGACTGGTCCCACGTCGTCGACCAAGTCCTCGATGTCTATGCGCAGGCCCGCGCCCGCGCCCGCACCCACAGAGTGGCAGCAGGTGTTCACGAGCCAATTCCAGGAATGGATTAGGGCGACTGCGCGCAGGCTGGTCTGCGCCATCGGCCTCGACCGCGTCAGCCCCAACACCCTGACGGTGCTGGGGCTGCTGGTCAACCTCACCAGCGCCATCCTCGTCGGCGCCGGCCTCTTGTTCGCGGGCGGATTGGTCCTGCTCCTGGCCAGCGTCTTCGACATCCTCGACGGCGCCGTCGCGCGCGTCACCGGCAAGGTGTACCGCTACGGCGCGTTTCTCGACTCCGCCTCCGACCGCTACGCCGAGGTCTTCACCGGCCTGGGCCTGATCGTCTATTACCAGCTGCTGCCGGGCAAGCACACCGTCGAGCCCATCCTCATCATCGCCGCGCTGGCGGGGTCACTGATGGTCTCCTATGTGCGGGCGCGGGCGCAGTCGCTCGGCTTCGTCTGCGACGGCGGGCTGCTGGCGCGTCCGGAACGCGTGGTGCTGACCGCCATCGGGCTGCTCGTCAACCCCCTGCTGCTGCCCGTCCTCTGGGTCCTGGCGGTGTTCACCAACGTGACCGCGCTGCAGCGCATCTGGTTCGTCTACGGACAGTCGCGCGCCACCGCGGCCGCCGACTGATGGGCCTGGGCCGATTCCATGAGCAGCCGTAACGCACGCCGTCGCCGGCGCGCGCCACACGGCGCGCTGCGCCCGGCCGCCCCTCCCCCGACGGCGGCCGCGCCGCGATCGCAGCCGGCCTCCCGACCGCCGCACGACCTCGTCGCCCTCTACCGGCAGTCGACCTTCGTCGGCCGCGTCCCCCGCCTGGGCCTGCTGCTGGGGTTGCTATGCCTCGACGCCTTCGGGCTGATCCGCGTCACCACCGGGAAGCAGGCGACGCTGCTGAGCAGCGTGGGGACCGGCTTGACACTCGGCTTCATCGTGCTTTCCTGGCTCGGCTACCTCCGGGTGATCTATGTCGCCCGCCGTGAGGATCCGGACAGCCGGCGCATGAACCGGGGCTCGCTGGGCGCTCTCCTGGGGGCGCCGCTGGGGCTCGGCGACCCCCGGGCGACCGCCTACGATCGGGTGGTGTTCTGGCTGACCGTCGCGGCCTCCGCAGCGCTACTCCCGCTGACGTTCCTGCGCTCGTCCTGATGGATCTCGGCATCCGGGGTCGCGCCGCGCTGGTCACCGCCGGATCGCAGGGCATGGGCCGTGCCATCGCCGTCCTGCTCGCCGCCGAGGGTGCGGACGTCGCCCTGTGCGCGCGCGGCGCCACGGCGCTGGAGGCCGCGCGGAGCGACGTCGCAGCCCACGGCACGCGCGTCCACGCCACCGTCGCCGACGTCGCCGACGCGGCCCAGGTCGAGGCCCTGGTGGCGGGAGCACTGGCGGCGCTGGGGCGGCTCGACCTCCTGGTCGTCAACGCGGGCGGACCTCCGCCGGGGACGTTCGAGAAGCTTGACGACGCCGCCTGGCAGACAACCCACGAGCTGACCTTCATGAGCGGGGTGCGCCTGGTGCGCGCCGCGCTCCCCGCGCTGCGCGCCTCGGATGCCGCCAGCGTCACGTTCCTCTCGTCGTACGCCGTCAAGCACCCGATCGAGCAGCTGGTGGCCAGCAACTCGATGCGCCTCGCGGTGGCCGGGCTGGCCCGGTCGCTCGCTGTCGAGCTGGCCCCGGTGGTGCGCGTCAACACAGTTCTCCCCGGCTCGATCGCCACGCATCGCCATGAGGGCCTGCTCGCCCTGATGGCGGCCGAGGCGGGAATCAGCGTCGCCGAGCAGCGGACCCGCAGCGACGCGATGATCCCCTTCGGCCGAGCCGGCACTCCGGACGAGGTGGCTCGCGCGGTCGTCTTCCTCGCGTCACCGGCCGCGGGTTATGTCACCGGGCAGGTGCTCGCCGTGGATGGAGGCCTGGTGCGCTACCCCCTGTGACGGCCACTCTCGCCCCGGCCATCGTCGGTCACGCGGCCACGATCACGCGGCTGCACGAGCTCGCCGCCGAGCGCCGCCTTTCCCACGCCACGATGCTCAGCGGCCCGGACGGCGTCGGGAAGACGACGGTCGCCGAGGCGCTGGCCACCGCGCTGCTCGACGCCGACCGCTGGCCGGGAGGGCTGCGCGCCCACCCCGACCACTGGCTGGAGGACTCCGATGCCGAGCGGGTTGGCATCGCCCGCGTCCGCGCCGGCGGCGGTGACGACGTCAGCGGCCCCAGCCTCCAGGACTTCTTCTCCCGCGCCCCCTATGCCGGGGCGCTCCGGGTCGCGGTGGTCGGCCGTGCCGACCGGCTCACCGAGCAGGCGGCCAACTGCGTGCTCAAGACGCTGGAGGAACCGCCGGCGCAGACCCACATCCTGCTCTGTGCCGCCCACCCCGAACGCCTGCCCGCCACCATCCTGAGCCGCTGCCAGGCGCTGGCCCTGGCCCCGGTCCCCGCCGCCGAGATCTCCGGCTGGCTGGCCGGTGCCCACGGCGTGGAGTCCACGCTGGCCACCACCGCCGCAGCGCTGAGCGCCGGCCGGCCGGGGCGTGCGCTGGCCCTGGCCACCGAGCCGGGGGCCCTCGCCGTGGAGCTGGGGGCCCTCGAGGTGCTGCTCGGCGCCGGCGGGGGCGGCCGCTCCGCCGCTCTGCGCGCCGCCGGCGGGCTGGCTCCGCCCAACACCGCCGAGGGCCGCGAGCGGGCCCTGGCCCAGGTGTCCGCCTTCACCGCGTTCCTGCGCGACGTGGCGGCGATCGGCGCGGGGGCGCCTGAGCTGGTGCTCTTCACGCACTATGGGGCGGCCGCCGCCCGCTGGGCCGAGACGCTGCCCCCGGAGCGGGTGACCCATCTGCTCGGGCGCTGCGTGGTGACCGCTGACCAGCTGGCGCAGTACGCTGTGCCCCGGCTCGCGTACGAGGTCCTCTTTCTCGACATCATCGCCGGTGAGCCGCCACCGCCCCGGGTCCTACCCCCACCGCGGCCGGCGGGCCTCCTCGACGGCGACGGGCCGTCCCTTCCCACCACCCTCAGGCGCCGCCCGCAGCGGCGGCGCTGACCCATCGAGACCGCCCATGCCCCTTGCCATCGGCGTGAAATTCCGCCGCAACGGTCCGCTCAACTATTACGACCCCGGCGGCGAGGACTTCGTTTCCGGCGAGCGCGTGGTCGCGGACACCTCGCGAGGCCCCGAGATCGGCGAGGTGGTGTTGGCGCCCGCCGAGGTGGCCGCCTCGCTGCTGCCTGCCGAGCTGCGCCCGGTCGTCCGGCGGGCGACGAGCGCCGATCTCGACCATCGCCGCGTCCTCGAGGATCGCGCCCCCGGCCAGATCGCGGTCGCCAAGGAGCGTGCCCACACCTTCGGGTTGGACATGAAGTTCGTGTCCGCGACCACCGCCTTCGACGAGGGCCGCATCCTCTTCGATTTCAGCGCCGACGGCCGCGTCGACTTCCGCGACCTGGCCAAGGACCTGGCCGCCGCCTTCATGTGCCGCGTCGAGCTGCGCCAGATCTACCCGCGCGACGAGGCCAAGCTCCAGGACGGCTACGGGCCCTGCGGCCGGCGGCTGTGCTGCTCGTCGTGGCTCAAGGAGTTCGTGCCCGTCTCCATCAAGCACGCCAAGGAACAGGGCCTGCCGCTCAATCCCAGCAAGCTCAACGGGATGTGCGGCAAGCTCAAGTGCTGCCTGGTCTACGAGAACGATCAGTACGTGGAGGTCAAGGCCAAGCTGCCCCGGCCAGGGGAGACCGTCGACCTCCCCCAGGGCGTGGGGACCGTGCGCGACATCAACGTCCCACGCGAGACCGTGGCCGTGCAGCTGGTCGAGACCGGGGCTGTCCTCACCGTGCCCGCGGCCCAGCTGGAGCTCGACGAGCCCCGTACGGACGCCGGCGGCGGCCAGTCGCGGCGGCGGCGCGGCCGCCGCTAGACCTGGAGCCGGTCCGGAGGGCCTAGACCCGGCCCGCCGCCACCCGTCCGCGCCGCGCCAGCGCGTCGATGGTCACCGCCGCCAGCAGCACCCCACCGGTGACCATGAACTTCACCGAGGCCTCGTAGCCGAGCAGGTCCATGCCGTTGGCGATCGAGAAGATCACCAGTGAGCCCAGCAGCGCCGACCACACCGTGCCCCGGCCGCCGAACAGACTGGTGCCGCCGATGACCGCGGCGGCGATGGCGTTGAGCAGCGTGTCGCTCCCCCCCGAGCTCTGGTTCACAGCGAAGAGCCGCGAGGCGGCCAGGACCCCGCCGCAGGCGGCGAGCGTCGAGCACAGCATGAAGGTCGCGATGCGCACCCTGTCGATGTTGATGCCGGCTCGGCGCGCCGCCTCCTCGTTGCCGCCCACCGCGAACATGTGGCGGCCGAAGCGTGTCTTCCTGACGATCAGGTCGAACCCGACGACGAAGGCCAGGAAGATCACCACTCCCAGCGGAACCCCCTGGATGGGGATGACCCCGCGGCTGCGGTCCGTGCTCATCAGCGCGGTCAGCGCCAGCACCGGGACCGCCAGTACGCCGATGCGCAGCCCGACCAGCAGCCAGGAACCGACGGTCAGCCCTGCAGCGACGCGGCGTCGCCGCCCCAGCAGGATGCCCACGACGTATCCGCCCACCAGCAGTCCCGCCAGCGTCCATCCCAGCCAGACGGGGAGCAGCCGGTTGATGAGGTCGGTGATGAACGAATCGTTGATGTTGAGGGTCCCGGTCGAGCCCAGGATGTAGAGCTGGGCGCCCTCGAATCCGGTGATTCCGGCCAGGGTGACGATGAAGGAGGGCACCCCGACCTTGGTCCGCATCAACCCGAAGAAAAGGCCGATGAGCGTTCCTGAGAGCACCGCGACGAGAACAGACGCCGGCCCGCCGACGCCGTGGGTCACGTTGAGCACGGCCATGATGGCGGCGCAGAAGCCGCTGACGCTGCCCACGGAGAGGTCGATCTCACCGAGGAGCAGCACGAGCACGATGCCCACCGAGATCACCCCGGTGGAGGAGATCTGGATCATCAGGTTGGTGAGGTTCAGCGCCGAGAGGAAGTTGTCGTTCTTGGTCTGGAAGAACAGGGCGATGAGCACCAGTCCGAGGATCACCGGCAGCGGCCCGAGCTCACCCTCGCCGAGCTTTTGCCGGCCGAGGGCCACCAGGCCGCCGAAACCGGAGCGGGTGCTGACCAGCCGGGGATCCTCGACCATGGTGCTCACGGCGTCGCCTCCAGCTCGGCGGCCTCGGCCTCGACGTCGATGTCGGCGCCGGTGATGGCCGCCACGACCTGCTCGCGTGTCGACGTGCGCAGGTCCATCGAGGCGGCGCGCTTGCCCAGGCGCAGCACCACCACGCGATCGCACACCTCGAAGACGTCGTCGAGGTTGTGACTGATCACCACCACCGCCAGGCCCTGCTCGCGCAAGCGACTGATGAGGTCGAGCACCTGCCGGGTCTGGGCCACGCCCAGCGCAGCGGTGGGCTCGTCCAGAAGGATGACGCGGGCCTGGCCCATCACGCTGCGGGCCACCGCCACCGACTGGCGCTGACCGCCCGAGAGCGAGGCCACCGGGACGCGGACCGAGGGGATCTTCACTGCGAGCCCGCGCAGCACCTCGATGGCGCGTCGTTCCATGGGCACCTCGTCGACCACACTGAGCGGACCGGCCGGGCCGATGGCTTCCTCGTGTCCGAGGTAGAGGTTGGCCACGACGTCGAGGTTGTCGCACAGCGCCAGGTCCTGGTAGACGGTGGCGATGCCCAGGGCGGCGACGTCACGCGGACCGTGCACGGTCACCACCTTGCCCTGGAAGTGGTAATCGCCGCTGTCGGCGTGGTAGGTGCCGGCGATGATCTTGATGAGCGTCGACTTGCCCGCCCCGTTGTCGCCGACCAGTCCCACGACCTCACCGGTGGCGACCTCGAAGTCGACGTCGGTGAGCGCCTGGACGGCGCCGAAGCGCTTGCTGACGTGTCGCAGCTCGAGGATGTGCGAGTTCTGCGCGGCTGCCACTGCCACAGCGTCCTCCCCGGTGTCTGTCCAACGAGGGCGGGGACCCACGGTCCCCGCCCTCGTATCAAATCAGAACAGGCTCAGGACAGGCCGGCCGCTGTGCACGCGGCGGCGTACGCCGGGGTGCAGATCTGGGCCACGGTATAGAAGCCATCGGCGACCACGGTGGTCTTGATGGTGGCTACGGTGACCGGAACCGGGACGAGGAGCAGCGAGGGGACGTCGGTGACCCCGTTGTTGGTCTTGGCGACGTACAAGGTGGCGTCGGGCGTCTTGCCGCTGGCCAGGGCGAACGCCGTCACAGCAGCGGCCTCGGCCTCGGGCTTGATCGCCTTGTAGATGGTCATGTACTGCTCGCCCGAAACGATGCGCTGGATGCCGGCCAGCTCCGCGTCCTGGCCGGTGACCGGGGGCAGCGGGGTGACCTGGGCCGACTTCAGGGCGGCGATGATGCCGCTGGCCATGCCGTCGTTGGCCGAGTACACCGCGCTCACCTTGTTGCTGAGCGCGGTCAGCGCCTGGGTCATCTCCACCTGGGCCTGGTTCGGGCTCCAGTCGGGGGTGTCGTACTCCTTGGCGATGGTGAGGAGGCCGGCGCTGACGAGCGGATCGAACACCGAGTGGGCGCCCTGCTTGAAGAGACCGGCGTTGTTGTCGGTGGGCGAGCCGTTGATCATGACGATCGTGGCGTGGCTCACGCCCTTCTGCTGGGCCAAGGCGACGAGGGACTGGGCCTGCAGCTGGCCGACCTTCACGTTGTCGAAGGAGATGTAGTAGCCGACGCCGCTGGAGTTCTTGATGAGGCGGTCATACGCGATGACCGGGATGCCCGCGGCCTTGGCCTTGTCGGCGATGGCGCCGGCGGCCGCCGAGTCGACGGGATCGAGAACCAGGACCTTGGCGCCGTTGGTGATGGCCGCATCGGCCTGGGAGATCTGCGCCTGCGCATCCTGGTTGGCGTTGGCGTAGATGACCTGGCTGGTGTCATAGCCCAGCGCCGTCAGCTTGGCCAGGAAGTCGGGCTTGTCGGCCGCCTCGTAGCGGGCGGTCTTGGTCTCCGGGAGGAGCAGGGCGATCTTGCCGGCAGAAGCGCTGCTGGCGCTGCCGCCGCTGGCCGTGGAGCTGCTGCTGCTGCTGCCGCACGCGGCCAGCGCCATGAGCCCGATCGCGCCAAGGGCGAGCGAGGGCCGATACAAACGAGGGAACCGCGTCACTGGGAAACCTCCAACCACGTCGAGTATTGAACCCGCGCCCTAGGGGCCCGCGCGGGCCGGCTTGGCATCGTACGCTTTGGGCCGTGCACCTGGGCATTCCCGATCGTTCCGCCGCTGCCGCCCTGGCAGAATAGCCGCCCGTGTCCCGGTATCGCCGCGCCACGCTCGGCGACGAGTTCGGCTACGTGCCCGGCGAGCAGCCCCCCGACGGTGGCGGCTGGGTCAAGCTCAACACCAACGAGGGGCCCTTCGCGCCGTCGCCGCGGGTGGCCGCGGCCGTGGCCGCCGCTGTGCCCTGGCTCAGCCGCTACCCGGACGCGCGCGCCGAGCCGCTGCGCAGCACCATCGCGGCGGTGCACGGCGTGCGCCCCGAGCAGGTCTTCGTCGACAACGGCGGCTCCCAGGTGATCGACAGCTGCTTTCGTGCCTTCTGCGAGCCCGGCGACCGCGCTGTCTGGCCCTGGCCGACGTTCTCGCTCTTCCCGGTGCTCGCCCAGCTCTTCGGCGTGATCGAGGTGGCCGTGCCCCTCGAGGAGGACTGGACCCTCCCGGCCGCCGTCGGGACCGAGCCCGGCAAGCTGCGCTTCGTGGTCAACCCCAACGCCCCCACCGGGGTCTGGCTCGCGCCCGAGCCCCTCGAGGAGCTGCTGCTGGCCGCGGACGGTGTGGTGGTCATCGACGAGGCCTACTGCGACTTCGCGCCGGCCTCGTCGATCCCGCTCCTGGAGCGGCACGAGAACTGGCTGGTGCTGCGCACGCTCTCCAAGTCACACGCGCTGGCCGGGCTGCGCATCGGCTACGCGGTGGGGTCGGCGGAGCTGATCGAGGACCTCGAGGCGGTCAAGGACTCCTACCCGGTCGACCGCTGCGCCATCGCCGGGGCGGTGGCGGCGCTGGAGGACGTCGAGCACCACCGCCGCATCGTCGAGGTGGTGGTGAGCGAGCGCACGCGGCTGAGTGCGCGGCTCACCAGGGCGGGCTGGGAGGTGGTCCCCTCGCAGGCCAACTTTCTGTTCGTGCGCCCCCCCGGCGGCGACGCGGTGGCAGTCCAGGACGAGCTGCGCGAGCAGCGCATCCTGGTGCGACGCTTCGACGCCGCTCACCCCGACCGGCTGCGCATCACCATCGGCGGGCCCGAGGACAACGACCGCCTGCTGGCGGCGCTGGGAGCGTGAGCTCGGCGTCAATCCCCGGCTCTGCTCCTGTGGCGCCGCCCGCGCCGGCGCAGCAGCAGGGCCAGGGCCAGGAGGGCCAGGAGGACGGCCGGCGCCACCCAGGGGCGCCGCGCGGCGGCGGTGCGGACGCGGTCGGTGGCGCGGTCGCCCACCGCGAGGCTGGCTGCGTCGAGCGGAGCGTCGGTGACCACCACGACCCGGCCGGGAACGGGGCTGCCCGGGTCCGCGTAGCGCGGGCGCGGCGACCCGGGGGAGGCGGTAGCCCGCTCCGCCGGCGCCACGACCGCCCCGTCGCCATCGGCCGGCTCCGTCTCCAGGCGCGCGCGCACCGCGGCGCCGAGCTCGTCGACGACGCGCAGCACCGCTTCGCGCAGCGGTTGCGCGTCGGCGCGCGTGGCCCGGCCGGCGATCTCGAGGTCGAGCTGCATCGACACCCGCGTGGAGCCGTCCGAGCTGCGCAGCCGCACTGCCACCAGGCAGCGCGACTGCTGGCGGCTGCGCCCCTGACGACCGTTCAGCGTCATCGTCACCGCGCCGGCCTCGCGGTCGACATCGAGGGCCGAGAGCTGTCCCTTGAACCGCATTGGCGCTCCGTCGACGACCAGCTCCAGCGTTCCCTCGACGTTGCCCTCGGCGTCGCGGCCGATGACTCCGACACCGTGCAGACCGCTGAGCACGGGCTCCGCTGTGAGCGCGTCGAAGACCGCCTCCATGGGCGCGTGAGCCACGAAATCGTGAGCGATGATCATCGTGTCCGGGCCTGCGAACGGGTGCCTCGTAGCGTGGGCGCGCAGCGTAGCCCAGCCCTCGACGCGGCTGCCGGCGGACACGACGACGGGGCGCCGGCGTGCCGCCCGACGCCCCGTGGTGAGGCGCTGCTCAGCTGAGCTTCTTGGTCGCAAAGTACCAGTCGGTGACGTCGTACCCCTCGCTCCCGCCGGCGCGCACCTCGGCCGCCTGCGTGGTGGCGGGCGCCGGCACCACCACGGGGTCGCCGGGCCGCCAGTCGGCGGGCGTGGAGACGCCGTTCTGGTCGATGGTCTGGATCGACTGGACGATGCGGACCAGCTCGTCGATGTTCCTGCCGGCCTGCATGGGGTAGTAGATGAGGGCGCGGACGACCTGGTTGGGGTCGATCAGGAAGACCGCGCGCACCGTGGCCGTGAGGCTCGCCCCCGGGTGGATCATCCCGTAGGCCTGGGCGACCTTGGTGTCGAGGTCGGCGATGATCGGGAAGGGGATCGCCTGGCCGAACTTCTCCGCCAGGCTGCGCGCCCAGGCGATGTGGCTGTAGATGCTGTCGACGCTCACGCCGATGAGCTGGGTGTTGAGCGCCTCGAACTCCGCGGCCCGGCGGCCGATCTCGACCAGCTCGGTGGAGCAGACGGGGGTGAAATCGGCGGGATGGGAGAAGAGCAGGACGTACTTGCCGGCCTTGGTGTAGTCGCTGAGGCGGATCACCCCGTGGGTGCTGGTGGCCTCGAAGTCGGGAGCCGGGTCGTTGATGCGCGGGATGCCCCCGGACGGCGGGGCGACGGTCTGGGTCATGGGCTGGGGTTCTCCACAACGCTGGGGGCGGCCGGGTTCCTCTCTGGAAAGGTGACAAAGTGTATCGATCTGATCAGGATTTCTGCCGGTGGCTCCCTGGGCGAAGCACCGGCGCTCGGCTGGGCTGCGCCCGCCGGCTGGGGTAGGCTGCGCGCGCATGGCTGATGGCGGCCTGGCCCTCCCCGCGGGCTTCCTGCTCGGCTGCGCGTCGGCCGCCCATCAGGTGGAGGGTGGCACCGACAACGACTGGAGCGAGTGGGCGCGGCAGCCGGGGCGGATCCGCGACGGCAGCGACGCCGCGGTGGCCTGCGACCACTGGCATCGCTACCCCGAGGACCTCCAGGTTCTAGCCAGTCTCGGCCAGAACGCGCACCGCTTCTCACTGGAGTGGTCACGCATCGAGCCCCGCCCGGGCGACTTCGACGAGGCGGCGCTGGCTCACTACGCCGATGTGGTCGCGTGTTGTCGCGACCTGGGCATGGAGCCGCTGGTCACCCTGCTCCACTTCACCCTCCCCCGCTGGCTGACCGAGCGCGGCGGGGTGCGGGCCCCGGAGGCGCCGGCGCGATTCGCCCGCTATGCGGCGGTGTGCGCCGAGCGTCTCGGCCCCTCAGTGGAGTGGTGGGTGACGATCAACGAGCCCAACGTCCAGGCGCTGATGGGATATCTCACCGGCGAGTGGCCTCCGGGGAAGGCCTCCATGCCGGTGGCGTTCGCCGCGCTGCGGGGACTGCTGCGCATGCATGCGGGCGCGGCGACCGCGCTGCGCGCCGTGGCCGCGCGCCACGAGCGGCGCGCGCGCGTGTCGGTCGCGCATCACGTCCGTGGGCTGCGGCCGGCGCGTCCCAGCTCGGTCATGGACCGCCTCGCGTGCCTCCCGGTCGACCGCCTCATGAACCGCTGGTGGCCGCGTGCGTGCCGGAGCGGGCGCATGCTGCCTCCGGTCGGCCGCGGTGAGAAGGTCGCGGGGGCGGCCGGCTCGCTCGACTGGCTGGGCCTCAACTACTACTGCGACGACACCGTCCGCTTCGCGCCGCGGCGTCCCAGCCAGCTGTTCGCGCAGCGCTTCCCGGACCCCCGCCGGCAGCAGAGCAGCTTCGGCTGGGCCATCCATGCCGGCGGGCTGACGCGCGTGCTCCACGAGCTGTGGGACGAATTCCGGCTGCCCATCGTGGTGACCGAGAACGGGGTCGCCGACGAGGCCGACGAGCTGCGAGGGCGGTTCCTGGTCGAGCACGTGACCGCGGTCGCGCGCGCGGCCGCCGCCGGGGTCGACGTGCGCGGCTACCTGCACTGGACGGCGATGGACAACTTCGAATGGGCCGAGGGGTACACCAAGCGCTTCGGGCTCTTCGCCGTGGACCGCGACACGCTCCAGCGACGGCCGAAACCAAGCGCCGCGGTCTTCGCGCGCATCTGCGCGGCGGGCGGCGTTCCCGCGGACCTGCTCGACGCCGTCCCGAGGCTGACCTCCGTGGCCAGTGGGTAGGCTTGCCGGCCGTGGCCGTGGACATCCAGGGGATCCTCACCGACCTCCGTGCCGAGCAGGCCGAGCTCGACGCCGTGGTCGCCGGGCTCGCGGCATCGGAGTGGGCCCGCGCCACCCCTGCCGAGGGCTGGACGATCCAGGACGCCATCGCCCACCTCGCCTACTTCGACGGTCAGGCAACGCTCGCCGCCACCGATCCAGACCGCTTCACCGCTGAGCTGGCGACGGTGCTGGCAGATCCCGAGCTGTTCTCCGACGCCCATCTCGACCACGGTCGCAGCCTGGCGCCGGCGGCCCTGCTGGGTTGGTGGCGGGAGCTCAGGGCCGCCCTCCTGGCCGCCCTGGCCGGGCTGGACCCCTCGATTCGGGTGCCGTGGTACGGCCCCCCCATGGGCCCGGCGTCGCTGGCCACCGCCCGGCTCATGGAGACCTGGTGTCACGGCCAGGATGTTCTCGACGCCCTCGGCCGGGAGCGTCTCCCCACCGACCGGCTGCGTCACATCGCCCACCTTGCGATCCGGACGCGCCCCTTCAACTACGCCAGTTGGGGCCGTGAGCTGCCTGCGGGAGAGGTGGCCGTCATCCTGCGCGCCCCTGACGGCGCCACGTGGACCTGGGGCGACCCGAATGGGCCCGACCGGGTGCGCGGCGACGCCCTCGACTTCGCGCTGGTCACCACCCAGCGCCGCCACCTGAGCGACTCCGAGCTGGCAGTCGAAGGTCCGCTCGCCACGGAGTGGATGGCGATCGCCCAGACCTACGCCGGCCCGCCAGGACCGGGGCGGCGTCCGGGTCAGTTTCGGCGGCGCGCGGTCGCGCCCTCGGCCTGACGAGGGCCTCACCCTGACGCTGATCTCGTGCATGGCGCCCAAGCCAAAAGGGGATCGCCGCGGTCATGGCGCCCTATCACCGGCTGGGCCGGCACCGTTACCATTGTCCGTATGACCGCCTTTGGGCGCGGCGCCTAGGCTGGTGCGCGTGGCCAGCCACG
>DATDHG010000177.1:0-6414 GCA_036521675.1 Candidatus Dormiibacterota bacterium | reverse complement strand
GGGCTGCAGGTTTTGGGCGCGCTGACCGATCAGCACGTCTGAGGGATCGGTCGCAGGCGCGGCCGACGCTGTCGGATGAATCTCGGATGTCGAGAACCAAGCCGCGGCGGCGACATCCGGGTGAGCGGGCCACCGGCGCTCCGCGTGACCATGGAGGATGGAGCGATGCCGGGCCGTCGCCGCCGCCATGGCCCACGGGCCAAGCGCCGGCCTCGTGCTTCTCGACGGTCTCAGCGAGCGGCTGGCGACCACCACCGCCTCCACTCGGTGCGCGCTCACCTCCTCGAGCTGAACGGCGACACCAAGGCTGCGATCGTCGAGTTCAGCGCCGCGGCGGCGGGGACCACGAACCTCCGCGAACAGCGCTACCTCACCACCAGGGCCGCCCGTCTCGCGGCCGGGCCGGCCGGCGACTGACCCGGCGCGTCCCGGCGTTCCGGGGTGTCCGTCTGCCGCCTCCCTGGTCCAAAACCCGATTGGCGCTCCGGGAAGGCCGGACCGATGAGTTCTAAGCTGCGCGGACGTCGACACTGGTGACATCGTTCCTTGCCCCACAAAGGAGCCGCCATGCCCACACGTGATACGCCCCCGATCGGAGCCCCCTGCTGGGTGGACCTCATGACTTCCGACACCGAGCGCAGTCGCGCGTTCTACTGCCAGCTCTTCGGCTGGACCGCGACGGAACCCGCCGAGGAGTTCGGCGGCTACTTCACCTTCACCAAGGACGGCGTGCAGATGGCGGGCTGCATGGCAAGCCGGGATGGCGTGGGCAGCCCCGACGTCTGGTCGGTCTACCTGGCCACAGACGACGCCGCGAAAACCGTCGACGCCGCCGTCGCGAACGGTGGCCAGGTCCACGTGCAGGCCATGGTTGTCGGTGACCTGGGCACCATGGCTGTCGTCGGCGACCCCGGGGGCGCTGGCATCGGCGTCTGGCAGCCCGGCCTCCACAAGGGCTTCGGAGCATTCGGCGACCCGGGAACCCCGAGCTGGTTCGAGCTGCATACCCGGGACTACCAGGCTGCCCTGTCCTTCTACCGGGATGTGTTCCGCTGGGAAACCCACGTCGTCAGCGACACTCCCGAATTCCGCTACACGACCCTCAAGCATGGTGAGGATTGGCTGGCCGGAGTCATGGACGCGTCCGGCGCCGTCCCCAACGGCGGCACCGCCCACTGGTCGGTGTACTTCGGGGTCGAGGACACCGACGCCGCGCTGGCCAGGATCGTCGCGCTGGGCGGCTCGATCGTGATGGCTGCCGAGGACACCCCGTACGGCCGCCTCGCGACCGCGGCGGACCCCACCGGCGCTCAGTTCAAGCTGGTCGCGCCCAACGCGGCCATGCCGGCGCGGACCTGATCGGATTGGCAACCGCGGGACCTCCACGTACGATGAGCGCCGTGCAGGAGTCCCCCCTTCTCGTCGCCTCCGGCGAGCTCGAGCCCGAGCTGGAGCAGCACCGCAAGGAGCTGACCGGCTACTGCTACCGGATGCTCGGCTCGCCGTTCGAGGCGGAGGACGCGGTCCAGGAGACGCTGCTGCGCGCCTGGCGAGGCCTGGAGCGCTTCGAGGGGCGGGCGTCCCTGCGCTCGTGGCTGTACCGCATCGCCACCAACGTCTGTGTGGACATGGCGAGTGGGCGCGCGCGCCGGGCGGTGCCGATGGACCTCGGGCCCGCCGGTGCGCCCGTCGCGGAGAACCTGAACGTGCTCCCCGAGGCAACGTGGATCCAGCCGATCCCGGACAGCGCCCTCGCCGCGGCAGCCGACCCGGCGGACGTGGCGGTCGCGCACGAGTCGATCCGCCTCGCGTTCGTGGTGGCGCTCCAGCACCTCCCTGCGCGCCAGCGCGCTGTGCTGATCCTGTGCGAGGTGCTGCGCTGGAAGGCCGCCGAGGTCGCGGAGCTTCTCGAGACCAGCGTCGCGTCGGTGAACAGCGCGCTGCAGCGGGCCCGCGCCACGCTGCAGGCCAGGGAGCTGCGCTCGGGCGACAGCGCCCCCGCTGTCGATGCGGCGCAGAGCGAGCTGCTGGCTCGGTATGTCGACGCCTTTCAGAGCTACGACCTCCGCGCGCTGACATCGCTGATCCGCGAGGATGCCCGCCAGTCCATGCCGCCGTACGACCTGTGGCTCTCCGGTCGTGAGGACATCCTCGCCTGGTGGTACGGACCAGGGATCGGGTGCCGCGGCTCACGACTGCTACCGACGGCGGGGGCGAACGGCACCGTGGCGTTCGGGCAGTACAAGCCGAGTGCCTCACACAGCGGCTACGACCCGTGGGCTCTGCAGGTCCTCGAGATGGCCGGCGGCGGGATCGTCGAGTTCACGTTCTTCCTTGACACCGAGCGGCTATTCCCGCTCTTCGGCCTGCCCCCACGCCTGGAGGCTTAGCGTCACTCCGGCAGGACGTCCTGCACGCCCATGAAGGCGAGCAGTTCGCGCAACTCCGCCGACGCGCGTCGCAGCCTGACCTGACAGCCATGTCGTCGGGCGGCGAGTTGAAGCCGCGCCAGGGCATCGACGGTCACGGCGTCGGCGCCGACGCTGCCCACGTCACAGAGGACGACCGCAGCGTCGCTGCGCTCCAGCAAACCGCAGGCCCGGTTGCACAGACCAGGGAGGTCTGACCGCGCGATCGGGCCTCGGATGGCGAAGGTGATCGCGCTCCGCATGTGCGCGCCTCTGTCGTGGTGTTGGCCGCCTGTTCTTGAGACTGCCGCGCATGCCGAAACTCACCGATGATCTCGGCGCGCGGGCGCAACAGCGCGAGCTGCGCGCCGAGGTCGGCAGACCTGACGGGTCAGGCGGGGGCTTCCGTCCCTTTGAGGCCCATCGTCGCCATCTCGGCGTTCACCGCGCGCTCGTGCTTCTCCTCGTCTTCACGCGCCTTGCGCGGGCTCCATCGGCCCACGAGGACAAAGGTCAGCGGGATGAACACGACCTGCCCGCCCAGGCATATCCAGAACCAACGCTGCCACTCGCTCGCCGCGTTGTTCTGGGCGGCCTGGACGTCAGCGCCGTAGGCCGTGAGCACGGCGAGCTGCGTCTTGTACTTCTGGACCTCCGTGAGCGTCGCGAGCGCCTGGGCTGGGCCACCAAGCTCCTGGAAGGCCTGGGCGAGCAACGGTGCCGGCGGTGGGTTCGTGGTGGAATACGGCGCGAGCTGCGCGAAGAGCGCCTGGTGGGCCTGGACCGTCTGCAGGATTCGCGGCGGCGTCTGCGCCACGGCGGCCTGGACCTCGGCGCCGTGGTTGACGATCGGCGTCACCGAGCTGATCACGTGCGGGATGACGAGAAAAGACACCGATACGACGCTGCGGATGATCAATCCCCAGATCGCGAGCCCTGTCGCAATCGCCGCCGGGTTGAGACCCTCTACGGTCTCCGTGAACGCCGCCATCCACGGGGCGTAGGAGAGGGCGCTGAAGAAGCCGATGAAGGCCACGACGATGGCCAGCGTGTTGAACGACGTGTCGGAATGCCCGGTGACCGAGATGAGCACGAGGGTCATCGCCACGCTGCCCAGCCCGCCCACGAACATGAGGGGCTTGCGCACCAGAAGCCGATCCGATAGCAGTCCGACGACGACCAGCGCCACGGCTTCGGTACCCCACCACCAGTTGAGCAGGTCGTTCGACCTGCCCTGCGTGAAACCGAAGACCGTGGTGAGGTAGATGACCGCGAAGGCGACGGCGGTGTAGTAGATGATCAGGTACAGGCTGACGCCGAAAGCGCTGCCGATGACGTTGGGACGCGCCACCGACTTCCAGTGGTGGGCGAGGACCTGCTCGACGTCGAGATCACGTGCCTTCGCCTCGATGAGCGCGCGGTCGCGCAACGACACCATCACCTGGTCGCGGAGCTTGGGGGAGAGCTCGCGCAGGCCCACGAAGGTGATCGCCCACACGATGAGCGCGACGACGCCGCAGATCCGGTACTGATGCTGCCAGTCCGGCGGGGTGAAGGTGTGGCTCGCCACCTCGGTGACGATCAGACTGCCAACCACCGGCCCCAGCGTCCAGAAGCCCATGGCGGAGGCACGACCGATCTGGGGCGAGTAGTCCCGTATCAACGCCGGCGTGGCCACGAGGAGCATGCCCTCGACGATGGACACGATGGCGTAGAAGACCCCGTATTCGAAGCCACTGGTGGCGTTGGGCAGCGCCCACAGGGTCAGCGCGCCGGTGACGAACAACCCATAGGCGACGAGGTTGGCCCGGCCCCACCGGTCCGCGAGGCCGGCGACGAGCGACGCCACCGCCCCGAGCGCGTTGCCGAAAACGAGGATGAGCACGTAGTAGTTGAAGGAGATGTCGAAGAAGTGGAGGATCGACGGCGCCACCGCACCGTTGACATAGAGCTGGTAGTACAGGGTGATCGTCGCCGCGACGACGATGCCGAGATACGCATAGCGCGCGGCAGCGTCGGGGTAGCGATTGATCTGCCTGTTCCACAGGCCGTTGACCATGCTGGGGTTGCCGACCGCGTCGACCGATGCCGCCATCGCCTCACTCCTCCAACCCGCCTGACCGCGGGGCAACTGGGCAGCTATGACCGGAACCTGTCGCTCCGCCGCGATGGCGGGCAGAGAACCGGAATATACCGGGTTTTGAGCGCACGGATGTTCCCCCGTGCGAATGGTCCGGGCGGTCTACCGGCGCAGGAACGCGAGCACCGCGAGCACCCTGCGGTTGTCGTCCGGCGCCTCCTCGAGGTCGAGCTTCATGAAGATGGCGCGCACGTGCGTCTCCACGGTCTTGGGGCTGAGGAACAGGCGCTGGCCGATCGCCTGGTTCGAGCGCCCCTCGGCCATGAGGGTGAGCACATCGCGCTCCCGCTCGGTCAGCTCCTCGATGGGATCGCGCGCGCGACGGCGACCAACGAGGGTCGCGACCACCTCCGGATCCAGGGCCGAGCCGCCGCGGCCGACCCGGCGCAGCGCATCGGTGAGCTCACCCAGGTCGGCGACGCGGTCCTTGAGCAGATAACCGATGCCCTGCGGCGAGCTGCCGAGGAGCCGCATGGCGTGGTGGGTCTCGATGTACTGCGAGAGCACCAGCACGCCGACGCCCGGGTACTCGGTGCGAATCTGCTCGGCGGCGACCAGCCCCTCGACGGTGTGCGTGGGCGGCATGCGCACGTCGACGATGACCGCGTCGGGGGGGTCTGCGCGCACGAGCCTCAGCAGCTCGGCGGCGTCACCGGCCTGGCCGGCGACCTCGAATCCGCCTTCGGCGAGCAACCGGGCGAGACCCTCCCGCAGCAGCACCGAATCGTCGGCGATCAGCACGCGCATGGGATCTCCGCGACGAGGCGCGTTCCGCCCCCCGGCGGACTGTGCACCTCGAACCTGCCGTTCACCACCAGGACTCGATCTGCGAGGCCGCGCAGGCCGCTGCCTCGCTCGGCCACAGCGCCGCCCACGCCATCATCCGCCACCTCGACCACCAGCCGTCCATCAACACGCGCCACGTGGATGGCGACCGCCGACGCGTCCGCGTGGCGCGCGACGTTGGCCAGCGCCTCGCACACCACGAAGTACGCGGTGGCCTCCACCGGGGCGGGAAGCCGGCCGCTGACGTCTCCGCCGACGGTGGCGGGTACGGGGGACCGCTCGGCCAGCGACTGCAGGGCCGGCCCCAGGCCCGCCTCGGTGAGGATCGCGGGATGAATGCCGCGGGCGAACGCGCGCAGCTCGGCAAGGGCGAGTTGCGCCTGCGAGGCGGCCTCGTCCAGGGTGATCCGCAGCTCCGCGTCGCCCTGCGTGCCGAAGCGCGCGCGGGCCATGCCCAGCGAGTAGGCGAGCAGGACGAGGCGCTGCTGGGCTCCGTCGTGCAGGTCGCGTTCGATCCGCCGTCGCTCCAGATCCTCGGCTTGGACGATGCGGGCCCGCGAGGCGCGCAGCTCGTCAACGTGAGCGCGCAGCTCCGATTCCAGGCGGATGTTCTGGAGGACCAGTCCGGCCTGCAGGCCGAGCTCGGCGACCGGTGCTCACGCCGCGACAGTGGGGGTGCAGCGCCACGACGGGCGCATGATCGTGGAGGTGGCCGACGACGGAGTCGGCGCCGCCGACTCGCAGGGCTCCGGCCTGCGCGGCCTGGCCGACCGCGTGGCCGCGCTCGATGGTCAGCTCGAGGTGATCAGCCCTCCGGGAGGCGGCACGCGCGTCGTGGCGACGATCCCGTGCGCGTGATCCTCGCCGACGACTCGGTCCTGCTCCGCGAGGGATTGGCCAGCGTTCTGACTGACGCGGGCTTCACGATCGTGGCCCAGGTGGGGGATGCAGACGCACTGCTCCGCTGCGCGCGCGCGGATCCGCCGGACGTGGCCATCGTCGACATCCGCATGCCGCCGACGCGCAGGGCTCCGGCCTGCGCGGCCTGGCCGACCGCGTGGCCGCGCTCGATGGTCAGCT
>DATDHG010000176.1:0-9477 GCA_036521675.1 Candidatus Dormiibacterota bacterium | reverse complement strand
CCATCAGGCTGCCCGTGCCCGGCGGCCACGAGGACGCGGCGCCCGCTGAGTCCCGGTCGACATCCCCAGCAATCTCTGAGGATCCGCCCAGGATGCTCGAAGACGAGAGCCTCATCGTGGAGCCCGTCAACCAAGCAGGGCGCGACAGCGAGATGGACCGCCCCGGCTCCCACGGAGACTTCCCCCAATGAGCGACACGCTGCTCTGGTATACGACCCGCGGAGCCGGGGCGGTCAGCCTGGTTCTGCTCAGCGCAGTGGTCGCTCTCGGGTTCCTCACCCGGGCACGCGTCGAGGGCCGCGGCTGGCCGCGTTTCCTGACGGCGGCTCTGCACCGTGACCTGGCGCTCACGTCGCTCGCCTTCCTCAGCCTCCACATCGTGACCGCGGCGGTGGATCCCTTCACCCACCTCGGGCTCACGGCGGTGGCGGTTCCGTTCGGCTCCTACTACCGGACCCTCTGGCTCGGTCTCGGCACGATCTCCTTCGAGCTCATGCTGGCGGTCATCGCCACCAGCCTGCTCCGCCACGTGATCGGCGCGCGCACGTGGCGCGCGGTCCACTGGCTCGCCTACGCCGCGTGGCCGGTCGCGGTTGCGCACGGGCTCGGGACCGGAACCGACGCGTTCTCGCTCTGGCTGCTCAGCATCACCGTGCTGTGCGTCGCGGGCGTTCTCGCTGCCGGCGGCTTTCGTTTCCTGTCCGGCCGCGCTGACCCGCTGGCCGTCGAGCGGCGCACCGCGCAGGCGGCCGCGTCGGTCGGAGCGGGGCGATGAGCGGCCTCAGTCTGCTGGCCGGACCGCATCCGCGGCTGGGCATGGAGTCCGCGTCCGACCACCTCGCGCGGCTGGGGCCGCTGCCGCAGGGCGGAGCAGAGCTGATCGACATGCTGGACCGCAGCGGCCTGCGGGGCCGCGGCGGGGCCGCTTTCCCCGTGGGGACCAAATGGCGTTCGGTGGCCGGGCGGGCTCGAGGCCGCGCTGTCATCCTCGTCAACGGCGCCGAGGGGGAGCCGCTGAGCCACAAGGACCGCTTGCTGATGGAGAGCCGTCCCCACCTGGTCCTCGACGGCGCCGCCCTGGCGGCGGCATCCGTGGGTGCGGGCGAGATCGTCCTCTACGTGGCCCTCGAGCACCGGGCCGCCATCGCCGCCCTGGAGCACGCCCTCGCCGAGCGGACGGGGGACGAGCGCAGGCGCACGCGCCTGGTCAGCGCCCCCGCCCGCTATGTCTCAGGCGAGGAGAGCGCCGCCGTGCACTTCGTCAACGACGGGGTGGCGCTGCCCACGACAACCCCGCCGCGACCCTTCGAGCGCGGCGTGCACGGCAGGCCGACGCTCGTGCAGAACATCGAGAGCCTCGCGCACGTGGCGATGATCGCTCGCCGTGGTGACGCCTGGTTCCGCGCGCTGGGAGGCTCGCCGCGGGCGCCGGGCACCGCGTTGATCACCGTGAGCGGCGCCGTCGCCGCCCCGGCGGTCATCGAGGTGGCGCAAGGCGCTTCGATCGCCGAGGTGGTCGGCGCTGCGGGGGGTCTGAGCCGGCCCAGCCGCGCCGTCCTGCTCGGCGGGTACTTCGGCGGCTGGGTGGCCGCCGCGGAGGCGTGGGACCTCACCGTTGACGACGACAGCCTGTCCACGCGGGGCCATGCGCTGGGATGCGGTGTCCTCGGCATCCTCCCGGCGCAGCGCTGCGGGGTCGTCGAGACCGCCCGCATCGTCACCTACCTCGCCGATCAGAGCGCGCGCCAGTGCGGCCCGTGCGTCTTCGGGCTGCGCGCGATCGCTGAGGGCGTGAATCGGATCGCCGCAGGGACATCGGCGACCGAGGACCTCGACCGCCTCCGCCGCTGGACCGGACAGCTGCCTGGTCGCGGCGCGTGCCGCCACCCGGACGGGGCGGCCGGTTTCGCGCGCTCGGCGCTGACGGTCTTCGAGGAGGAGTTCTGGTCGCATCACGCGCATCGCCGCTGTTCCCTGGCCCTGGCGCAGGCTGCGTGATGGGCGGTTTCACGCTCTCGGTCGACCGCATCCGCTGCGACGGCAGCGGGCTCTGCGCAGAGCTCCTGCCCGAAGGCATCACGCTCGACGATTGGGGGTACCCGATCATCGCTTCAGGAGCAGTGCCTGACCACCTCGTGGAGCATGCCCGCCGCGCGGTGGCGAGCTGCCCCCTGCTCGCCCTGCGCCTGGAGCGGGCTGAAGCGCGGGCGGCCCCCAGAGCGCCAGCGCTCGCCGCCAGAACGGCATCGGGCCCGGGCCGGAGACTCTGAACATGCCATCCGGACGCCGCAGCTTCCCACGCCGTCCCCACACCCTGGTCGGATGGCTGCTCGTCGCGGCGGTTGCGGGCGCCGCCATCGTCGTCGCCGGCGGCGCCTTCGTGTACTTCGCAGTCTTCGGCACGTCGTCTCCTCCCCCACTGGCGCTCAGCACGCCGTCGTCGACGACGACCGGCTCGGGTGCGCAGACGTCGGTGGTGGGCGCCCAGACGTCGGTCGCCACCGCACAGCTCGGAGGCAGCTGGACGGTGGGCAACGGCTCCATCGCCGGCTACCGCGTCCGCGAGCAGCTCGGCTTCCTGTCGGCTCCCAGCGACGCGGTCGGTCGCACCTCGTCGATCAAGGGCGCGGCCACCCTCACCGACTCGGCTGGCGCCCTGACGGTGACGACAGCGTCTTTCACCGTCGATGTGTCGACGCTGACCAGCGATCGGTCCATGCGTGATGAGCGCATCCGCTCGATCGGACTCCAGAGCGACCAGTACCCGACGGCGACCTTTGTCCTGACGTCGCCGATCCAGCTGCCCACGGCCACGACGACAGGTCAGGCCGTTCACGTCTCGGCAGCCGGCCGGCTCACGATCCACGGCACGACCAAAACGGAGACGATTCCGCTCGACGCGCGCCTCTCGGGCGCGCAGATCGAGGTCGTCGGCTCCATCACCTTTCCCTGGAGCGACTTCGGGATGCAGGCGCCCAGCGTCGGCGGATTCGTGACCGTCACCGAGCAGGCGACGATGGAGTTCGACCTTCATCTTCAGCACTCTTAGCAGGGCTCAACACCCTGCTGGGGGCGCGTCTTCCCAGCGATCTCCAAGCCCGCGCCCAGAGGTCTACCAGGGCCGGGGGCCATCCTGGCTCCCGTGAAAGTGTGGGCTACAGCGCAATTCCGCGCCACCGATGTCGCGGCGGCCGTCATCGACCATCCGGCAGCCCTGGCGGGCGCCGCGCTCGAGCCGCCGGGCCGGCCGCATCGGTTGCGGCGGATTGTCCGCGGTCCTCAGGACGACCCGCGCTGGGCCAGGCCGGCCCTGGCAGGTCTGCTCGCGCTGACGGCGATCCTTTACCTATGGGATCTGGGTGCCTCGGGTTGGGCCAACGCGTTCTACTCGGCCGCCGTGCAGGCGGGAACGAAGAGCTGGACGGCCTTCTTCTTCGGTTCCTCGGATGCCTCCAACTTCATCACCGTCGACAAACCCCCGGCGTCTCTGTGGGTGATGGAGATCTCCGCCCGGGTGTTCGGAGTCAACGCGTGGAGCATCCTGGTTCCGCAGGCACTCGAGGGCGTGGCGGCGGTCGCGCTCGTGTACATGACGGTGCGTCGCTGGTTCACGCCGGCAGCGGGCCTCCTTGCCGGGGCGGTGCTGGCGCTGACGCCGGTGGCCGCGCTCATGTTCCGTTTCAACAATCCCGATGCGCTGCTCACCCTCCTGCTCACCGGCGCCATGTACGCGACCGTTCGAGCCCTGGAGGGAGCGCGCACGCGCTGGCTCGTGCTGGCGATGACGCTGGTCGGCTTCGGTTTCCTCACCAAGATGCTGCAGGCCTTCCTGGTCGTCCCGGCCATCCTGCTGGTCTTCCTCGTCGCGGCGCCGACGCCGCTCAGAGACCGGTTGCGCAAGCTCGCCATCGCCGGTGTGGCCCTGCTGGTGTCGGCGGGTTGGTGGGTGGCCATCGTGCAGCTCGTCCCCGCCGCGGACCGCCCCTACATCGGCGGTTCCCAGGACAACAGCATCCTCAACCTCATCTTCGGATACAACGGCTTCGGGCGGATCACCGGCGCCGAGTCGGGAAGTGTCGGAGGCGGCGGGGCGGCCGGCTCGCGCTGGGGTCCAACCGGGTGGAACCGGCTGTTCCTCGCCGATTTCGGCGGCCAGATCTCCTGGCTCCTCCCCGGCGCGCTGATCCTGCTCGGCGCCGGTCTCTGGCTGACGCGGCGGGCGCCGCGGACTGATCGGATGCGGGCTGCCTTCTTTCTGTGGGGCGGCTCGCTGGTCGTGACCTGTGCGGTTATCAGCTACGCGAGCGGGATCATCCACCCGTACTACACCGTCGTGATGGCGCCGGCGGTCGCGGCGCTCGTCGGCATGGGCGTGACCGTGCTCTGGAAGCGACGCGCACAGTGGTTCTCGCGCCTCGCCCTCGCCGGCGCCCTCGCTGCGACCGCCATCTGGTCTTATGTGCTCCTCGGGCGCAGCCCCGACTGGTATCCGGCGCTGCGCACCGCGGTGATCGTGGTCGGGCTCGCCGCCGCCGTTGCGCTCGCCGCAATGCCGAAGGTCCGCGGGCGCATGGCCGCCGGCATCGGCGCCGCCGGTCTCTGCGCAGCCCTCGCCGGGCCGGCCGCCTACACGGTCGACACAGTGCTGACACCGCACTCCGGGGCCATCCCCTCGGCGGGCCCCACGCTCACCTCCACCCTGGGTGGTGGTCCCGGAGGCGGCTTCGCGGGCGGAGCGCCGAATGGATTCGGCGGCGGCGGCGCCAACCCGCCCGCAGGCGGTTTCGGTGGTGCTGGGCTCAGTCCGCCCACCGGGTTCAACGGACCACCATCCGCCAACGGTGGAGGCGCCGGCGCGCCCGGAGCTCCGGGGGTGAGCACCGGCGGAGGCCCGGGCGGCTTCCTGAACGCCAGCACCCCCGGACGTGCGCTGCGTGCACTGCTGACCGCCAGCGCGAGTCACTACACATGGGCGGCCGCGGTCGTCGACTCCAACTCCGCGGCCGGCTACCAGCTGGCGACCGGTGACCCCATCATGGCCATCGGAGGCTTCAACGGCACCGACCCGGCCCCCACGCTCGCCGAGTTCGAGGCGTACGTCCAGCAGGGACGCGTCCACTACTTCATCGCGGGCGGCGGCGGGGCCGGTGGCGGCGGGTTCGGCGGCTTCGGCGGCGGGGGTGCGTCCACCAATGCCAGCGCGATCACCAGCTGGGTGGCGGGCCACTTCACTGCCCAGACCGTCGACGGGGTTACCGTGTACGACCTCAGCCAACCGCAGTCGACAGGCGCCCAGTGAAGCGTCGCGACGCGGCGAGTTTCCCAGCAATCGCTCAGGGATCTCCCAGAGAGGCCCCAGCCCCCGCGGTCATCATGGTCCCATGAAGAACACAGCCGAGATGCCTCCGGGGGGCCCCCGCAAGCAGCCGCTCACCCCGAGCGACCGCGACCGGGCCCTGCGCCGGCTGCGCCGGCTGACGGCCTCGGTGGCGATCGGCGGCGTCGGAGCCGTCGGCGCCATCGCCTACGGAGTGTCGGCGACCAGCGCCAAGTCCACCAGCGGCATCACAATCGCGACCACGCCGGCGACGTCAAGCTCGTCGTCCGCGAGCTCGACGCCGGACACCGCGGCCTCCTCCTCGACGACGTCCCAGTCATCGTCTGCGACATCCCAGTCGTCGCAGACCTCGCAGTCGTCGACCTCGCTCAGCACCAGCCAGACAGTCACGTCGGCAAGTTCCAGCAGCACTGCCTCGGCGGTGAGCGGCGGCTCGGGCCGCTGAGCTAATCGGCGTCCTGCGACACCGCGCAGGAGGAGGCCATGCAGGTCACTCAGCTCGCCACGGCAGAGGACCGGGCGCTCGGAACCAACGTCCGTGTCGTCGTGACGCGGCCTCAATCGCTCGCGGGAGCGAAGGCCGCCGTCGATGCCACGCTCCGCGACTTCGACCTCGCGTGCAGCCGCTTTCGCGACGACAGCGAGCTCGCCCGGCTGAACGGCCGGGCCGGGTGTGAGACGCGCGTCAGCCCGCTACTCGCGCAAGCGCTCGAGCAAGGGCTGCGGGCGGCGCGGATCACCGACGGGGACGTCGACCCGACCGTCGGCGCGGCGATGCGCCTGGTGGGCTACGACGTCGACTTCGGCTCAGTGCCCCCCGACGGGCAGGCCCTGACGCTGACTGTCGCCCCCGTGCCGGGATGGCAGAGTGTGCGCTTCAACCGGGTCAGCCGGAGCGTCTGGCTGCCGCCCGGGGTCGAGATCGACCTGGGCGCCACCGCCAAGGCGCTGGCCGCCGACCATTGCGCCGCGAGCGCCCTGTCCGCGTTGGGCGGTGATGGCGGCGTCCTCGTCAGTGTCGGCGGCGACATCGCCACCGCCGGCGAGCCGCCTCGCGGAGGCTGGATCGTTCAGGTCAGTGACGACAGCAACGACCCGATCCAGTCCGCAGCCGAGCGGGTCGTCCTTCAGGGTGGCGCCGTCGCCAGCTCGAGCACGCGCGTGAGGCGCTGGCGGCGCGGCGGGGTCGAGCTCCATCACATCCTCGATCCCAGAACGGGATGCCCGGTCGACAGTCCGTGGCAGCTGGCCACAGTTGTCGCCGACACCTGCGTCGATGCCAACATCGCGGCGACCGCAGCGATCATCCGGGGAACCGCGGCGATCGCGTGGCTGGAGAGTTTGCGGCTCCCCGCCCGGCTGGTGAGCAGCTCCAACGAGATCGTGCGCGTCGCGGGGTGGCCGGCACCGGCGCCCGGCGCGAGCCGCTGACCTCCAGAGCTCAGCTGAGGGGGCGGCCCGCCACCACGCGGCCCAGCATGATGAAGCGGGCCAGCGTGGCCACACCACTGGCGGCGACCAGCACCGTCAGCTCGAGCGGCCGCGGCGCTCCGGGATCGGCGAGCCCGAGGGCGGCGACCGCCAGCGTGGTGGTCGCCAGGGCCACACCGAAGGCGGCGAGACCCCCCATGTGATGCCAGACCCGGCCGGTACTCGCGCGCACGCCGAAGGTGAAGCGCCGGTTCGCCTCGGTGTTCGCGACCGCGGTCGCCAGCAGGGCGACCGTATTCGACGGCGCCGCCGCAAGGTGGGTGCGCAGCAGCGCGTACAGAAAAGCGTAGCCGATGGTGCTGAGCAAGCCGATGCCGACGAAACGCACGAGCCGGCCGGGGGAGACGGCAAAGGGGAGGGACGCGGTACCTCCACGCGCGCGGACCCGTGCACGGCGGCCGAGAGTCCTGCGCAGGCGCACAATGCCGCGCAGGTCGGTGAGCGCCGTCGTCAGGATGTCGACCCGCGAATCCGGGTCCTCGTTCCAGTCGACGGGCACCTCTGTGATGCTCATGCCGAGTCGCTCGGCAAGCACGAGCAGCTCAGTGTCGAAGAACCAGCCCTGATCCTCGACACGATCCAGCAGCCGCTGGGCCGCATCAGCGCGCAAGGCCTTGAAACCGCACTGCGCATCCCGGAATCCGGTGTGCAGAGCCGTCCGCAGCAGCGCGTTGTAGCCGCGGGAGATGAGCTCACGCTTGCGCCCCCGGCGCACGCGCGAGCCGGGCAGCAGCCGGCTGCCGATGGTGATGTCGCTGGCACCGCGGAGCAGGGGAGTGACCAGGGGGAGCAAGGCACCGAGGTCGGTCGAGAGATCGACGTCCATGTACGCAAGGATCGCGGCGTCGCTCGTCGACCACGCGGCCCGCAGCGCTCGGCCCCGCCCCTTTTCGTCGAGGTGGATGGCCTGGACGCGACGCAGCTGCCGGCTGAGCCGCTGGGCGATCTCGCAGGTGCCGTCGGTGCTGGCGTTGTCGACGATGGTGATGCGCGCCGTCAGCGGAAACTCCTGCTCGAGGAACGCATCCAGGCACCGCACTGAGAGCTCGAGGCTCGCCGCCTCGTTGTACACGGGGACGACGACGTCGACCTTGGGGGCGGTGTCCGGAAGGGACGAAGCCGCCGCGCCAGTGTGTGCCCGCGAGGGTCCCACCGCGGTCCGGCGCGGGAGGTCGAGGGTGGCCATGCGCTCAGCGTCGCGGCCACCGCTCAGAGCGGGCCGTGAGCAGCCTCAGAGGTTGCTGGGAAGGCCGGCGCCCGCTCCGCTTTGATCAGCCCGACATGTCGAGGAGAGCGAGCCGCATGTCGACGACGCGGTCGGTGGTGACGGTGCCGATGCCGCTGTCCAGCGCGCGCCGGAGGTGGTCGGCGGCGTTGATGGTCCACGCCATCAGTTGCAGGCGGCGGCGGCGGGCCGCGAGACACAGCTGGGGCGAGATCAGCCGGTGATCGACGCTGATGCCGGCGGGGTGGACGCCCTGGGTGAGCCGGCCGAGCAGCGACGGCAGGTCGCGCCGCCACGGCGAGCCGACGACGTGCCACGCGGCCGCCCGCGGCGAGACCGCCAGCGTCGCCCCCGCGCGCCCGAGCTCCGCGGCCACCGAGGCCGCCCGTCCCTCGGCGCAGGTCTCCATGAGCGTTCGCATCACGGTGGCGGCCCCCGCGGCCCGGGTCGGCCCTACCCCGGGCACCGATTGCCACCGCTCCACATGGGGCACCTCCTCGCGCAGGTGGAGCAGCAGCGTTCGATCAGGAGAGCAGACCATGAGCCGCTCGTTGGCCCGGCGCCGCCGCAGCCAGCGGCTCAGCGGGCGCGCGGCCGCCGGGTCCTTGGGGTCCACGAGGATATCGACCCGACCGCCCAGCTGCTCGACCGCCTCGGACAGCATCAGCGTCTCCGGCTGCCGGTCGCGAAGCTCGCGCAGCGTCAGGTCGCTGACCCGGTGCCGCCTGGTCACGCCGACATCGTGGCGCACCACCAGGCGGCCATCCCAGGTCACGCACACGTCGAGCTCGATGGCGTCCACCCCGATGTCGAGGGCGCGCTGGAGCGAGGCGCGGTCCGGCGTGCCGCCCGGCCGGGAAGCGGCCAGGCCCGCATGTGCGATCCACCGCACAGGCCCACGACGACCGAGCCGCGGGCGCAGGCCGCGCCGTCTCATGGCACGCCGCGTGCGGTCATCGCGCGCCGCGAAGGGGTCGCCGAGTCCCAGGCCGCAGGACAGGCAGGCCGCCTCGGTCCCGCCCGCCTGTTCGACCAGCGCCCACCGCCGGGCGGCGCAGCGCGGGCAGGCGCGCAAGCGGCCATCCTCACCGACGGCGGGCAGGCGCTTGAGGCTCAGGGCTCGATCCACAGCCCCGAGCTTAGCCACATGGCGGGGAAGGCGGAGGGAAGGTTCGAGCCCCAACCGGAGCGGGGTCGCCGAGGGCCTGGAGAGCCCACGCGCCAGATGGGGCGGGGTCCGTCATGGGCACAGCGTAGGGGGGCCGCGGCCCTCACCACGACGGTCACCGTGCTTGAAGCCTCCGACGGCAGCGCTGGGCGCGACGCCCAGCAGGCGTCGCCGCCGCCACGTGTCAGCAGATCAACCCCCGGTGCTCACGGCCCGGATGGCGAGGAGCACCACCGCCACGCACCCCCCGAGCAG
>DATDHG010000175.1:0-5210 GCA_036521675.1 Candidatus Dormiibacterota bacterium | reverse complement strand
CACGGGCGTGGGGGCCTTGACGGGCGCGGCCGGCGCTGGTGCGAGGGCGGCGGGCTCCGACTGTCCCGGCGCGCCCCCCACCGCCGGGGCCGCCGGGTCCTGGAGATCGACGTAGCCGAAGGCCGGCCTGGCGAAGTCGAGCCGGCCCTTGAGGCTGGCCAGGGCAGCCAGCTGGGCGGGGATCGCGGCGACGCGGTCGGGATCGTCCACGTTGCCCAGCACCGCCGTCCACCCCGGGGCGGCGAGCATGGTGAGCACGCCGTCGGCGCGCCACTGGAACGCCGCGAGCGCGCAGCCGTAGGTCGCAGAGAAATGCGCCGCGGTGTCGGCGAGCACCCCCAGCAGGGACGCGTCGATCACCGCCGGCCGCCCGCTCAGCGCCAGGCGTTGGTCCTCGAGCAGGGGCAGAGTGGGGATGACCCCGCCGGTGGCGTCGCCGACCGCCAGCGTCGCCCCGCCCGCGGCCACCAGCACGTCCCCCCCCGCGCGCTCCACCCGCAGCACCGGCAGGCGCTCGGTCACCGTGATGCGCACCGTGGCGGGCAGCGCGGTCTCCACGCTGGCCGCGGCCACCCAGGGGTCGGCGAGCAGGCGGCGGCGCAGCGCCTCGCCGTCGACAGTGAAGATGCTCTGCCCGGTGGTGGCGCCGGCGAGGCGCTCCACAGTGCCGGCGCTGAGCAGCTGGGCGCCCTGTACCTGCACGGTGCGGACCCGGAACGCGGGGATGGCGAGCAGCGCCACCAGCGCGCCCAGCTGGGCGAGCAGCACCAGCCCCACCACCGCGCGGCGGCGCGGGTGCCGGTCAGCGCGCTGCCGCTGCGGCGGCGCCGGGCGGGCGTGGCGGCGCCGCCGCTCGCTGCGGGCCAGCGCGCGCGGATCGATGACGGCGTAGCTGCGCGCCGGCGGGGGCGCGTCCAGGATGGAGGCCGCCAGCGCCCGGGCCCGGGCCTGGCTGAGCGCGCGGTCGTCGATGAGGGTGGTCACGCCGGTCCCGCCGCCTCCTGGTGCCGGGCGATGGCATCGTCGACCAGGCGCTGGCAGAGCTGCTCGAACGCGACGCCAGCAGCCCGGGCGGCGTCGGGCAGCAGTGAGAGCGGGGTCAGCCCGGGGATGGTGTTGACCTCCAGCACCCAGGGGGTGCCCGCGCCGTCGACGATGAGGTCGACGCGGGAGAACCCCCTGCACCCCAGCACGGCATGGACGTGCTCGGCGGTGCGCTGGGCGCTGAGGTTGAGGGCGGCGGGCAACCGCGCCGGGATGATGTGCTCGCTCTGACCCACTTGGTACTTCGCTTGGTAGTCGTAGAGAGGACGGTGGGAGACGATCTCGAGGGTCGGCAGGGCCTGGGGGGGATTATGCCCCAGGACTCCCACGGTGACCTCGGTTCCGCGCACGAAGCGTTCGCAGAGCACGTCGTCGTGCCAGGCGGCCGCGTCGAACGCCGCCTTCAGGTCAGGGCTGTCCGCAACGATGCTGAGCCCGATGGTGGACCCGCCGCGGTTGGGCTTGACCACCAGGGGCAACCCCAGCTCCGCGGCGCATTCGTGCAGCCGCGTCAGCGCGTCCGGGGCGCTCAGCGTGCGCGCCAGCACGTGCCACGGCGGCGTGGCCACGCCGGCGGCGCCGAGCACCTGCTTGCTCATGCCCTTGTCGAATGCAACGGCGCTGGCCAGTACGGGGCTGCCCGTGTAGGGCACGCCGAGCAGCTCACAGACGCCCTGCACGGTGCCGTCCTCGCCGTAGCGCCCGTGCAGAGCCAGGAACGCACAGTCGTAGCCGCCGGCCCGCAGCGCCTCCCAGAGCTCGTCGTCGCAGTCGAGCGCCACGACGGTGTGCCCGAGGCCTTTGAGGGCGGCGAGCACCTGGGCGCCGCTGGTGCGGCTGACCTCGGCCTCGCTGCTGCGCCCGCCGCTGATGACCGCGATGCGCAGCGAGGTCACCGCCCCGGCTCCGCGGCGATGGGCTCGCCGAGGACGACGATCTCCCGCTCGAGGTCGACGCCGAGGCGGTCCTGCACGGTGGCGTGCGCCAGCGTGATGAGCGCGAGTACGTCGGCGGCGGTGGCGTGGTCGGCGTTCAGGATGAAGTTGGCGTGCTTGACGGAGATCTCCGCGCCGCCGCGGCGCACCCCCTTGAGGCCGCAGGCGTCCACCAGGCGCCCGGCGAAGTCGCCGGGCGGATTCTTGAAGACGCTGCCCAGGGTGCGCTTCCCCCACGGCTGGGCGGCATTGCGCTGCGCGCTGATCGCATCGCAGCGCGCCCGGACTGCGGCAGCGTCGTCGCGCGCGACGCGCAGGCGCGCCGCCACCACCACGGCGCCGCGATGGGCGCCGGCGGACAGCTCCGAACGCCGGTAGGCGAAGCCGCACTCGACGTTGCCCAGGGTAAGCGGCTCGCCGGCGGGGGTGATGACGTCACAGTCGACCAGAACCTCGGCGACCTCGCGCCCGAAGGCGCCGGCGTTGCCGCGCACGCTGGCGCCGCAGGTGCCGGGGATGCCGATCCCGAACTCCAGACCGCCGATTCCCTGCCTGGCGAGGTCGAGCGCGGCGCGCGGCATCATGTGACCGCCGCTCAGCTCGACGGTGGTGTCGTCCACGACGCGCAGGCGGCGCTCGGCGAGCTGCACGGCCAGGCCGCGCACTCCGCCGTCGAGCAGGAGCGTGTTGCTGCCCGCGCCCAGGACGGTGACGGGCACCGCCTCGGCGGCGCAGCGGCGCAGCAGGTCGGGCAGCTCGCGGGTGTCGGTGAGGCGCAGATAGTGGTCGGCGGGGCCGCCGATGCCGAACTGGGAGTGGCGCGCCAGCGGCTCGCCGGTCAGCACCCCTGGCCAGGTGCGCAGCCACTCACTGCCCATGCCGCTCCCGCAGCGCGGTGGCGAGCCGGTCGGCGACTCCGTCGAAGCCGCCCAGCGAGATGCAGAGGACGACGTCGCCGGAGCGCGCCTCGTCGACGAGCTCGTCGATCGCCTCTTCCGCCGACCCGACTGCGGCGGCCCGCGGCACGGTGTGGCGCGCCCGCGCGGCCACGTCGTACTTGGTGACCGGGGGGTCCTGGCCCCGCTCCCGAGCCGCCTCGATAGGCCCGACCAGCACGAGGTCGGCGCCCCGGTAGCAGCGCTCGTACTCGTCGAGCATCGTGAGTGTGCGTGAGTAGGTGTGGGGGATGTTGAGCACCAGCAACCGCCCCTCGGGGTAGCGCTCACGGGCCGCTTCGATCACCGCCGCCACCTCAGCGGGGTGGTGGCCGTAGTCGTCGACAACGGTGACGCCCCCCGCGACGCCCTTCACCTCGAAGCGGCGGGTGGGGCCGCGGAAGACAGCGCAGGCTTCCAGGCACGGCCGCAGCGGGGCGGCGGCGTAGCCGGCCAGCAGCAGCGCCGCCATCGTGTTGAGCCGGTTGTGGGCGCCGGGCAGACCGAGCTCCACCTCATATTGGTCGGGAAAGTCCGACCGCTCGTCGGCGATGGTGAAGCGCTGGCGCAGACCCCCGTGCCCGTCGGGCTCGTGAACGGCCTCGCCCAGCTGGTGGAGGAGCCCCGCCGACTGCCCATAGACCACCACCGGGCAGCTCGCGGCGGCCGCCACCTCCCGGCACGCGGGATCGTCCCCGAACACCACCAGCTTGCCGGCCTTGGGGAGGCCCGCCACCAGCTCGTGGAACGGCGCCAGGTAGCTGGCCATGTCGGGATAGACGTCGGGATGGTCGTGCTCCAGCACGGTCAGGCAGGCCAGCGTGGGCCGGATGTGGAGGAACTTGGGGCGCGGGTCCCACGGCGCGGTGGTGTACTCGTCGCCCTCGAAGACGAAGGGCCGGCCCCGACCCGTGTCGCCCAGCCGGGCCGACGCCCCGAAGTCCCGCGACGTCGCCCCCAGGCGGAAGCCGGGCTGCCTGCCGGCCGCCTCGAGCATCCAGCTGAGCAGCGCGGCGGTGGTGGTCTTGCCGTGGGTGCCGCAGACGGCGATGCGCAACCGGTCGCGCGTCAGCCGCGACCAGAACTCGGGCTCGCTGACCACCGCCAGCCCGCGGGCGCGCGCCGCCTCCAGCTCAGGGTTGCCGGGCCTGGTCTGGTTGCCCACCACCACCAGGTCGGGTCGCCCGTTGCGGTCGAGGTTGGCCGGATCACTGTGGTTGGTCCAGGCGATGCCGGCCTGGGTGAGGATCGTGGTGGTGGGCGGGTAGGCCTCATCGTCGCTGCCGGTGACGAGGTGGCCCAGGTCCCTGGCGGTGAGCGCCGCGCCGCTGACGGCATAGCCGCAGATGCCCAGGAAGTGGATGTGCATGGGGCCTTCAGGGGCAGTGCTCACCGCTGCACCGCCTCGACGAGCTCGACCACCCGGGCGGCAGCGTCGGGCCGCCCGCAGCGGCGGCTGGCCGCCGCCATCTCCCGCCAGGCGGCGGGATCGTCAAGCAGCGCCTCGACCTCGCGGCGCAGGCGGGAGGCGGCGAGCTCGGCGTCGGGGATGAGCCGCGCCGCGCCGGCACGCACATAGGGCAGCGCGTTGGCCATCTGATGGCCGCCGGCGTGGGGATAGGGAACCAGCAGCATGGGGCGGCCGAGCACGCTCACCTCGGCGAGTGATGAGCCCCCGGCGCGCATCAGCACCAGGTCGGCGGCGGCGATGCGCGCCGCCACATCGTCGAAGAAGGCGGCCACCACATAGCGCTCCCGCACCACCTCGGGGAGGGCGTCGCGCAGCGGCACCGCCCAGGGCGCATCGCGCTCGCCGCAGGCGTGCGTCACGATCAGGTCGGGGTGACCCTCGAGCAGGCCGCGCAGGGCGCCCGCGACGGCGTCGTTGAGGCGCCGCGCCCCCTGCGAGCCGCCCATCACCAGCAGATGGCGAGGGCGCTCCGGCAGAGGTGCGGGCAGGGCGTCGAGGACCTGGTCGCGGACGGGGTTGCCGGTGTGCACAACGCGTGCCCCGGGGAGCAGGGCCGCGGTCTCGGCGTACGAGGTGGCCACGACGCGGGCGCCGCGGGCGAGGCGGCGCACCGCCCGGCCCGGGTGGGCGTTCTGCTCCATGAGCACCACGGGCAGCCCGAGCGTGCGCGCGGCCACGACCACGGGGACGCAGACGTAGCCGGCGGCGCCGACCACCACGTCGGGCGCGAACTCACGCAGCAGCCGTCGCGCCGCCCTCGCCGCCAGGGGCAGCCGCCCCAGCGCGACGGCGGTGTGGAGCGGGCGGGAGTAGTCCAGGCCGGTC
>DATDHG010000174.1:0-2703 GCA_036521675.1 Candidatus Dormiibacterota bacterium | reverse complement strand
GATGCTACCCCGGGCGCCTCCGCCGAGCGTCGGTATACTCGCCGCCAGGTCCATGATCACGCGCGAGATCGTCGGCAAGTCGATCGCCTTCCTCCTGATGGGCGCCGCCATCATCGCGGGCGGGGTTCTGACCTTCTATGGCCCGCGGGCCTACAACGACTACTTCAACGACGCGTTCGCGGCCTTCCTGGTGCTCGCCGGGCTGGGCGTCCTGGCATTCGGCACGCTCACCGTGCTGGGCATCATCGCCCGGGACCGGCGGCGGGCCGCCGAGCACGCCGTCGAGGTCACTCCGCGCCCCGGGCCGCTCGGGCCGCCGCCCGCGTGGGGCATGGGCGACATCGGCCGGCCGGGGGCGGGGGTCACCGAGGTGGGTGCGGGTCGCGGCGGCGGTGGAGGCGGTCCGCGGCTCATGAGCGTGCGGGTGTCGAACCTCGACGCTCCCGTTGCCATCGCCTTCCTGCTGATCTGGACCGTCGTCTTCCTGATCTGGCTGGCGCCCCGCTAGGCGAGCGCCACCGGCGCGCAGGCCGAGCCCGAGCGCGACCGCCGGGTCGCTACCCGCCCGCGGCGAGGGCCACGTCGATGGTCGCGTCGACGGCTGCCGCCGCTCGCTGCATGTCGAACTCTTTGGCCTGGCTCTCGTCGTCGGCCATGACGTGATCGAGGTCGATCGACTCGTAGCCCAGCACGCCCATGTCGGCGAAGGCGTTGTTGATGCGCGGGCCCCACAGGCCGATGTCCTTGAGGATGGGCACGATGCGCGTGAAGAGCAGCGACCGGAAGAGTTTCTGGCTCTCGGACTCGCGCACGTATATGAGGCATTCCTCCACGGGCAGCCCGAGGCGTTCCCACATCTCCTCGGCGAGGAAACGATCGCGCATGAGGTAGCAGGCCTCGATGCAGAACTCCTCGCGCTCGTCGCGTTCCTTCTGTGACAGCTCGCGGTAGTGATCGCGCAGCGAGAGGCGTCCGAAGGCGACGTGGCGCGCCTCGTCCTGCATGACGTAGGCGACGATGCTGCGGCCCAGGGGGTCGCGGCTGACGTCGCGGATGAGCCCGAACGCGGCCAGGGCCAGGCCCTCGATCAGCACCTGCATGCCCAGGCAGGTCATGTCCCAGCGCGAGTCCTCGATGGTGTCGTTGAGCAGGCCCTTGAGGTGCATGTTGATGGGGTAGGCCATCTGCACCTTCTCGTGCAGGAAGCGGCTGTACGCCTCGACATGACGCGCCTCGTCGATGGTCTGGGTGGCGCAGTAGAACTTGCTCTCGATGTCGGGGTTGGTCTGCACGATCTTGGCGGCGCAGATCAGCGCCCCCTGCTCGCCATGCAGGAACTGCGAGAACTGCCACGCCACCAGGTGGTGGACCAGCTCGCCGCGACGCTCCTGGTCCATCTCCTCCCACATGCGCGACCCGTAGAGCGGAAAGAACTCCTCGGGGCCGTCCAGTCCCTTGGTGGGGTCGAAGGGAAGCGACCAGTCGATGCGTTCATTGGCGTTCCACTGCAGCTTCTTGCCCTTCTCGTAGAGGTTCAGCAGCCGCTCCCGGCCCTCGTCGTACTCCCAGTTGAATGCAGTCGTGCTGCCGCTGGGCACGTACCACTTGGTCTGCTCCACAGGGAGCTCGTACAGCCGGGTGCTCATGCCACGTTCCTCTCCACGCCTCTCAGGCGGCCCCCTTCAGCCACTCCACGTCACCGAAGTATCCCGCAGGATGGGGACGCCGAACGTACGCGGTGTACTGATTGCGGCTGATCCCGATAGTGGTGTTGCCGCCGTGGCCGGGGAGCACGACGGTGTCGTCGTCGAGCGGATGCAGCCGCTCGGTGATCGACTTGATGAGCACCTCCAGGTCTCCCTTCGCCGATGTCTTGCCGGGACCACCGTCGAAGAGTGTGTCCCCCGAGATCAGCACCTTGCCGAGCCGCAGCGAGATGCTCCCCGGCGTGTGCCCGGGCGTGTGGAGCACAGCGATCCGCGCCGCGCCGACGCGCACCTCGTCACCGTCGGCGAGGCGGCCGTCGATGCGTGCCTCGGGGATCTTGATCTCCCGGTCGCCCACGAGCACCGGTGCGCCGGTGGCCTTGCGGACCTGGTCGTAGGACATCCAGTGGTCGGGGTGCCAGTGGGTGACGACGACCTGACGCACCCCGCCGTCGGCGGCGATGGCGTCGAGGAGGAGCCCCGTCTCCAGCGGCATGTCGACGAGCAGGCTCTCGCCGCTGCCGGTGTCGCGCACGATGTAGGCGTTGTTGTCGTAGGGGCCCATCGGCCCCACCTTGACCACCCGGACACCGCCGTCCTCGAAGGTCTCGAAGGCTGCGCTCATCGCGACGCGCCGGCGCGCGCCTTGCCGGCGCCACTCCGTACGGCATCCGGCTGGCCCTGGGCCCGCAATTCCGCCTTGTGGGCTCGCTTGCGCGTCTGGTACTCGGTGAGCTGTTCGGCGGTGGCGGCGTCGCCGAGGGTCATCCACTCCGGCACGTAGTCCTCCCAACCCTGGGGGCGCACCCCGAGCAGCTTGCCCAGGACATTGATCATGGTGCGTGCCTTCATGGGGCCGATGCCGGGCAGCGCGGTCAGGCGGCGCTCCAGGGCGCGAGCATCGGCGGCCTCGCGCCAGACCCTGCTCCCGTCACCGCCGGACTCGGCGGGGAGCATGGCGCAGAGGCGCTGGACGCGCTCGGCCATCGACCGCGGG
>DATDHG010000173.1:0-2290 GCA_036521675.1 Candidatus Dormiibacterota bacterium | reverse complement strand
GGTAGCCAACGGGGAGCAGCCGCAGCGAGAAACGCTGCTCGACCGTGCCCCAGAGCCCGCGCGGGAGGAACAGCGCAAACGCGATGGCCGTCGCGCCGAGCCCCACCAGGTACCAGGCGCCCTGGTCGGCGAACTGGTTCTGGATCAGGTAGAAAACGATCGCCCCGATGATCGGCCCTTCGAAGGTTCCGAGCCCGCCCACGAGCACCATGAAGATCATGTATGCGGAGTACTGGACGCCGAAGATGGACTGCGGCTCGATGAACAGCGTGCTGGCCAGGATCATGGCCCCGGCCGCGCCACAGCCCACCGCCGCGAACACGAACAGGATGCGCTTGGCGGTGAGCACGCGCACGCCCACCGACGCCGCCGCGCCCTCGTCGTCACGGATCGCCTGAAGTGATGCCCCCAGCCGCGTGCGCAGCATGAGGAAGACGCCGCCGAGCAGCACGGCGGCGAAAGCGAGCGTCAGCCAGTAGGTGTAGGTGCGCCGATCATCCGGGGTGTAGATGTTGAGGCCCCGCAATGACGTCCCCGTCCCACCTCCCAGCGAACCGTCGAGCAGGATCAGCAGCGCGAAGACCTCCGCCACCACCCACGTTCCGATGGCGAACTCACCGCCCCGCAGCCGCAGAACCAGGAGCGAGACGAGCACACCGACACCGCCGGTGCCGAGGGCGGCCAGCACCATGGCGAGGTACGGCGAGACCCCCTGCTGTGTCAGGTAGATGGTGCCGTAGGCGCCGAGGCCGATGAATCCCTGCTGACCCACGGACACCAGCCCACCATACCCGGCCAGCGCGTTCCACATCACCGCGAGGATGACCAGGATCAGCAGGGAGGTGAGCTGCTGGGTGGCGTCTTGACCGAGGGTTGCGGGGACGAAGAAGAGCGCGACGATCAGCACTCCGACACCCGCAGTCGACGCGGCGGAGACGCGCGTCCAGCGTTGCACGGCATAGCGCCCGCTGGGGGCGTCGGTCATGTCGCCGCCCGCCGTGAAACCAGGATGCCACCACGTGGCGAGGCCAGCACGGCGAGGAACACGAGGTCGCCGGCGAGGATGGAGTACTGCGGATCGATCTGCTCGCCGATGGACTGGGCGACGCCGAGCACGATGCCGCCGACGAGCGTGCCCCAGAGCGATCCGAAGCCGCCGATCACGACCGCCTCGAACCCGAAGATCAGCTGGGTCGGACCGCTCGAGGGCTCGAAGGTCGAGCGGATTCCCAGAAAGACGCCGGCAAGCCCCGCGGTGGCGACGGCGATGGCGGTGGCGCGCGCGTACACCGCTCGGGAGTCGATGCCGACCAACTGCGCGGTGTCCGCATCCTGCGCCGTCGCGCGCATCTCGCGACCCGCACTGGTGCGGGACAGGAAGAGGTGGAGACCACCGACGACTCCCAGGGCGACAGCGAGGATGAGGACGCCCAGGCCCGAGATCGACAGCTGGTCGGTGATCCTCCAGCTGGCCGTCGTGATCCTGCCGGCATTGCCGCCGAGGGAATGCACGTCGGGGGAGAACACCTGCAACAGCAGGTTCTGGATCACGATCGCCAGGCCGAAGGTGGTGAGCAGCGGCACCAGCGGGCCTCCGCGCAGGCTGCGGTCGAGAAGCAAAACCTGCAAGGCGTATCCCACCGCCAGCATGACGGGGAGCACGAGCAGCGCAGCCAGGAACGGCGATACCGAGGCGCGGTCCACCACGACCCACACCAGGTAGGCGCCGACCACGGCCAGGTCGCCGTGGGCCAGGTTGATGATGCGCATCACCCCGAACATCAACGACAGCCCCGCGGCGAAGAGCGCGTACAGGCTCCCCAACAGGATGCCCTGAACCAGGGCGTTCACCCAGGTCATCGCACGTCCGCCCGGCCATTGCTGCCGCGCAGTCCGAAGTAGGCGTCCGTGATCTGCTCCCGCGTCAGGGTGGTCGCCGCCCCCTCGAGCACGACGTGTCCCTCGAGCATGCACATCACGCGCCCGGCGGTGCTCATCGCGCGGGCCAGGTCCTGCTCGACGAGGAGCACAGCTGTGCCCCCCTGCAGCAGCGGGCGCAGCGCGGCGTACACGGCGTCGACGGCGATCGGCGCCAGCCCGAGGGAGAGCTCGTCGAGCAGCAGGAGGCGCGGGTTGCTCATCAGCGCCCGGCCGACCGCCGTGGCCTGCGGCTCACCTCCCGCCAGGGTGGCCGCCCGCCGCCGGCGCAGAGGCCGCAGCAGTGGAAAAGCCTCGAGCACACTGTCCAGGTCCCACGGACCTGGGCGCCCCCGGGCGCCGGCGGTCAGCA
>DATDHG010000172.1:0-3017 GCA_036521675.1 Candidatus Dormiibacterota bacterium | reverse complement strand
CTTCTCATTGGATTCCTCGTCGCGGTGGCATTCGGCAGCTTCGCTCGAGCGGGAGCGAGTGTATACGGTGATCCGTCACCGAAGCCGCAGCCACTGCGCGTGCTGGTGCGCGACCCAGCCGAGGCGCCGGTGGTCGAGGCGGCGAACCGGGTACTCACGGGGATTCGGCCGGCCGTCGCGGGGATCGCTCCCGAGCTCGAGGCTATTCCTCCCGTGGCGACGCGACGCGTGGGCCAAGGGGGGGCCGACTCAGACGCGGCCTCGGTCGACACCCAAAACCGGCCATAGGTCGACACCTCAAAACCGGCCATAGGGAGTAGGCGCTCAAGACGTTGACGCGGCGGGAGGGGCTGTGGTGCCTCTCGCCAGCATGACCAACATCTTGAGCGACGACAAACGACAGGAAGGTCTGGCACTTGGGCGGCTGGGCTGGACGCTCCGGCGCATCGAGCAGGCGACGGGCGTGCGGCGCGAGACCGCCAGCGCCTACCTCAAGGCCGCCGGGCTCGCCGTGCGGCTCCCGGGGCGGTGGGGCCACCCACTGGCAAATCCGGCCATAGAGGTGTCCACCGACTCTGAAGCCCTTTTGCCGGGGATTTCCACCCCGCTGAACACGCCGCCACCCCCAGGGCGCGCGCCCGCGGCCAGCGCGTGCGCCCCGTATCGCGAGCTGATCGAGGCGGCGCTCACCCGCGGCCGCGACGCCATGGCGATCTGGCGCGATCTGGTCGATGATCACGGCTTCCCGGCCCAGTATGCGAGCGTCCGGCGCTTCGTCCTCACGCTCCGGGGCCAGCGGCCCGTCGAGGCACACCCGGTGATTGTGACGGCTCCGGGTGAAGAGGGCCAGGTCGACTACGGTGACGGCCCGATGGTGCGGCATCCGGACACGGGTAAGTACCGCCGCACGCGGCTGTTCGTCTTCACGCTGGGCTACAGCCGCAAGAGCGTCCGCCTGCTGACCTTTCAGTCGAGCACGCGGCGCTGGGCCGAGCTGCACGAGGAGACGTTTCGAAGGCTGGGCGGGTCGGTCCAGGTCGTCATTCTCGACAATCTGCGGGAGGGCGTGCTCACGCCAGACCTCTATGACCCGACGCTGAACCCGCTCTACCGCGAGGTGCTCGCGCACTACGGCGCGGTCGCGCTGCCCTGTCGCGTCGCGGATCCTGATCGGAAGGGGAAAGTCGAGTCGGCCATTGCCCACACGCAGGGGGCCCTCAAGGGCCTGCGCTTCGAGACGCTCGCCGAGGCGCAAGCCTACCTCGACCGCTGGGACGCCCGCTGGGCCGACACGCGCATCCACGGCACGACCAAGCGCCAAGTGGCCGCCCTGTTCGCCGAGGAGCGGCCGGCGCTGCGGCCGCTGCCGGTGGAGCCGTTTCGCTACTACCAATTCGGCATCCGCACGGTCCATCTCGACGGCTGCGTCGAGGTCGAGTATGCCTACTACGCCCCACCGCCCGGCTGGATCGGCCATGCCCTGCCGGTCCAGTGGGACGGCGTGCACGTCCGCCTCCTCCATCCCACGACGGGCGAGCTCCTGCGGGAGCACCGCCGCCAGGCGCCCGGGCGCCGGGCCATGCACCCCGCGGATCAGCCGGCACGCACCCCGCCCACCACGCTGACGCTGCTCGCACAGGCCGCCCGCGCCGGCGCCCACATCGGCACACTCTGCGACACGATCCATCGTCGCGACGGCCCCCTCGGCGTCCGCCGCATCCTGGGCGTCCTGGGGCTGGTGAAGAAGCATGGCCCCACGGTGGTCGAGGACGCCTGCGCCGCCGCGCTGGAGCTCCAGGTCGCCGACTACCGCTTCGTGCGGCGCTACCTCGAGCGACACCCGGCGGCGCCCCTCACCCTGCGCCAGGTCGATCCGCTCATCCGTGACCTCACCCATTACCGCGACGTCATCGCGCGCAAAACCCAGGAGGAGATCCCCACATGAACCTCATCGAGCTGCAACGCGCCCTCCGGCAACTCCGCTGCTCCGGCATGGCGACCGGCCTCGAGACGCGGCTCCTCGAGGCCCAGACCGACACGCTGGCCCCGATTGACTTCCTCTCCACGCTCGTCCAGGACGAGCTCCTGCGCCGCCAGGATCGGCTCCTCGACCGCCGCATCAAGCAGGCCGGCTTCCGCGACCCCGGCAAGACGCTCGACACCTTCGACTTTGACTTCAACAAGAAGATGCCCCGCCGCCTCGTGTTCGAGCTCGCCACCGGCCGCTTCGTGACTCAGCACGAAGACGGCCTATTTCACGGGCCGCCCGGCACGGGCAAAAGCCACTTGGCGCAAGCGATCGGCCTCGCCGTGATCCAGCAAGGCCATCGCGTGCTCTACCGCGAAGCCCACGTGCTGCTCGAGGAACTCGCGGATGCCCAGCTGGCGGGCACGCGGAAGCAATACCTGGCGCAGCTCACCACCGTCCCGCTCCTCCTGATCGATGATCTCGCCATGCGCAAGCTGCCGCACACCGCGGCCGAGGATCTCCTCGAGATCGTCATGCGCCGCTACGAAAAAGCGTCCACCCTGATCACGTCGAATCGCCCCGTGGACGACTGGGGCAAGCTCCTCGGCGACACCGCCGCCGTCACGGCGCTGCTCGATCGGCTGCTCCACCATGCGCACGTCCTGACCTGCGGCCCCAGGAGCTGGCGCACGCGGCTGCCGGGCGACCCACGCGCGTCATGAGTCGAGCGCCCGCGACACCGAGCCCCGCATTTGGCTCAGGAGCCACGATCGCCCTGGGGGGCGCTATCTGGGTATCCCCCCAACCGCTGGCCAGAGCGATGATCGCCCACTCTGGCCCACGCCTCGGCCATCGCTTCGGCGCACACCGTGATCGGCGCGCCGCTTGCCCTCCCGGCAAGAACGCGCTACAACACATCCGGCCTTGAGCGCCCGCTCCTATGGCCGGGTTTGGCCTGTCCACGTATGGCCGGTTTTGAGGTGTCCACCGAGGGTCGCGACGTATATGCATGACCATTCAGACACGAACTGGGTGCGCGGCGAAAGAT
>DATDHG010000171.1:0-10055 GCA_036521675.1 Candidatus Dormiibacterota bacterium | reverse complement strand
AGGTGCTGGACCAGGCGGCCGACAAGATTGTCGACACTGCCCGGCGCACCAATGCGCGCACCGCCGGCCCCATCCCGCTTCCGACCGAGATCAACAAGATGACTGTCATCCGGGGCCCGTTTATCGACAAGGACTCGCGTGAGCAGTTCGAGATGCGCACCCACAAGCGCATCGTCGACATCCTCGATCCCAACCCCAAGGTGGTTGACGCCCTGATGCGGCTCAACCTGCCTTCGGGTGTGAACATCGAGATCAAGGTGAAGGTATGAGGGGCCTCCTCGCCCGCAAGATGGGCATGACCCAGGTCTTCACCGAGCGCGGCACCTCGGTGCCCGTGACCGTGCTGGAGGCCGGCCCCTGCCGGGTCGTGCAGCGCAAGACCGCCGCCGTCGAGGGCTACGACGCCGTGCAGATCGGCTTCGGTGAGCGCCGCCAGAGCCGGACCATCAAGCCTCAGGCGGGCCACTACAAGCGCGCGGGGATACGCCCCATGCGCAGCCTCGCCGAGCTTCGCGACGCGGGCGATCCCGAGCTGGGGGCGACCCTGACCGTCGCGATGTTCGCCCCCGGCCAGCGCGTCGACGTCAGCGGCACCAGCCAGGGCAAGGGCTTCAGCGGGCTGCACAAGCGCCACAACTTCGGGCGCGGGCCGGTGACCCACGGCTCCCACAACATCCGCCAGCCGGGCTCGATCGGCTCGGTGGACGCGGCCCGAACCTGGCGTGGTCTCAAGATGGCCGGCCAGATGGGCAACGTGCGCCGCACCGTGCGCGGGCTCGAGGTGGTTGTCGTCGATACCGACCGCAACCTTCTGCTCGTCAAGGGGGGGGTCCCGGGCTCCCGCAACGGCGTCGTCCTGGTCCGCGACTCCGACCTGGGAGCGACCTTCTGATGGCCACAGCTCCGCTCATCGACCAGACGGGCGCGGCCAAGGGCAGCGTCGAGCTGCCGGTCGCCGTCTTCGACACCACCCCCAACACGGCGGTGATGCACCAGGCGGTGGTGCGCCAGCTGGCCAACGCCCGTCAGGGCACCCACGACACCCGCAACCGCGCCGAGGTCCGCGGCGGGGGCCGCAAGCCCTACAAGCAGAAGGGCACCGGCCGCGCCCGCCAGGGGTCGATCCGCTCCCCCCAGTACGCCGGCGGCGGCATCGTCTTCGGCCCCACGCCCCGCAGCCACGCGCAGGACATGCCCCGCAAGCAACGCCGCCTGGCCCTGCGGAGCGCCCTGAGCGTGAAGGCCCAGGAGGGCAGGCTCCACATCCTCGAGGGGTTCGAGCTCGAGGCTCCGCGCACCAAGGCGGTGGTCGAGCTGCTGGGGGCCATCGACGCCGGCCGGCGCGTGCTCGTGGTCCTCGGCTCCCACAACGAGATGCTGGAGCGCAGCGCCCGCAACCTGCCCGAGGTGCGCGTCCTGCTGGCCAGCAACCTCAACGTGCGCGACCTGCTCGTCGGCGACACCGTGGTCATGACCCGCGAAGCCGTCGAGCACGTCAGCGAGGTGCTCGCATGAGGCAGCGCAGCTACGAACAGGTCCTGCTCCGCCCCGTGATCAGTGAGAAGTCCTACGCCGCCATGGCCGCGGGTCGCTACGTCTTCCGCTGCCACCCGGCGGCCACCAAAGTGGAGATCGCCCGCGCCGTCGAGGCGGCGTTCGTCAAGGACAAGATCACGGTCATGGCCGTCAACACCCTGACCGTGCGCGGCAAACAGCGGCTGCGCTCGCGGGGCAGCACCCGCATCGCCGGGCGCAGCCCGGGCTGGAAGAAGGCGATCGTCACCCTGGGTCCCGGTCAGCAGATCAAGGATCTGTTCGGGAACGTGTAGTCATGCCAGTCAAGAAGTACAAGCCCACCAGCCCCGGCCGGCGCTTCATGTCGGTGAGCTCCTTCGAGGAGGTCACTCGAGCCCGTCCCGAGAAGTCGCTGGTCGAGCACCTCAAGAAGCACAGCGGGCGCAACGTCAACGGGCGCATCACCGTGCGCCATCGCGGCGGCGGCCACAAGAAGCTCTACCGCATCATCGATTTCAAGCGCAACAAGGTCGGGGTTCCCGGTCGGGTGGCGGCCATCGAGTACGACCCCAACCGCAGCGCACGCATCGCGCTGGTCCACTATCGCGACGGGGAGAAGCGCTACATCCTGGCCCCCCTCGGGCTGCGGGTCGGCGACACGGTGATGGCCGGTGAGGGGGCCGAGGTCAGGCCCGGGAACAGCCTGCCCATGCAGAACATCCCCCTGGGCACGACCATCCACAACATCGAGCTGAGGCTCGGCAAGGGCGGACAGATGGTGCGCAGCGCGGGCGCCTCCGCGCAGCTGCTCGCCAAGGAAGGCGACCTGGCCACCATTCGCATGCCCAGCGGCGAGGTGCGCCGCGTCGACATCCGCTGCTCGGCGACGATCGGCCAGGTGGGCAACGTCGACCACGAGAACGAGAACGTCGGCAAGGCCGGCAAGAGCCGCTGGCGGGGCACCCGCCCCGCGGTACGCGGCATGGCCATGAACCCCTTCGACCATCCCCACGGCGGTGGTGAGGGGCGCAGCGGCGCCGGCGGGCACCCGCAGACGCCGTGGGGCAAGCCCACCCTGGGCTTCCGCACCCGTCACAACAAGTCGACCGACCGCATGATCGTGCGGCGGCGCACCAAGTAAGGGGTTGGCGCAGCGATGAGCCGTTCCACGAAGAAGGGTCCCTTCTGCGACGAGCACCTGCTCAAGAAGGTGCAGAACCTCAACACCACCCGCGAGAAGCGCGTCATCAAGACCTGGTCGCGGCGCAGCGACATCTTCCCGGACATGGTCGGCCACACCATCGCCGTCCACGACGGGCGCAAGCATGTCCCGGTGTTCATCACCGAGGCGATGGTCGGACACAAGCTCGGCGAGTTCGCCGTGACCCGCAGGTTCCGCGGCCACGGGCATCACACCGAGCGCAGCGCGGCGCTGAGGTAGGCCATGGAGATCCACGCGCTCGCCTACGGCATCCGCACCCCGCCCCGCAAGGCCCGACTGGTGGCGGCCACCGTCGTCGGCCTGCCCGTCACCGAGGCTCTGACCGTGCTCGCGTTCACGCCGCGCGCGGCCGCGGTCGACGTGGCCAAGGTGATCAAGTCCGCGGCCGCCAACGCCGAGCACAACTACGAGCTCAACGTCGACGACCTGCGCGTCGCGCGCATCGAGGTGGACGGGGCCCGCACCATCAAGCGCTTCCGCCCGCGGGCTCAGGGCCGCGCGTTCAGCATTTTCAAGCGCACCTGCCACATGCGCGCGGTCGTCACCGACGATCCCCTCAAGGGGCGGGAACCCGCCGAGGCCAGGCCCCGCCGCCGGCGTCGCGACAAACCCGCGGCGGACGCGGCTTCCGCCGCCGGCCGGCGCCGCCCCCGTGCCACGGCTGCCGCGCCGGCCGCGACAGCGGCGACGGCCACAGCCGAGGCCGAGGTGGAGCCCGTGGTCGAGACGCCGACCCCCAGGGCGAGCCGCGCGGCCCGCGTCCAGGGCGCCAAGGCCAGACAGGCCCGGCCCAAGGCGGCCAAGGAGCCCGCTGCCACTGCCGCGGCCGAGACTGCCGCCGCAGCGCCCGAGATCGAGACCGGCGAACCCGCCGCGACGGCCGGCTCGGAGCCGCTGAGCGGAGCCACCGACGCTGCCGAGGAGGCCACGGAGTAACCATGGGACAGAAGGTCAACCCCGTCGGCTTCCGCGTCGGCGTCTACCGCAACTGGGACGCCCGCTGGTACGCCGACAAGGAGTACACCAAGCTCCTCCACGAGGACATCGCCATGCGCCGCCTCATCCAGGGGCGGCTGCGCAACGCCGGGCTGGCGCGCATCGAGACCGAGCGCAGCGCCAACCAGCTCACCATCGTCATCCAGACCGCCAAGCCGGGCATCGTCATCGGCAAGCAGGGAGCCTCCGTCGACGCTCTGCGCGACGAGCTGGAGCGCATCAGCGGCAAGAAGGTGCGCGTCACCATCCACGAGATCAAGGTGCCCGAGCTCGACGCCAAGCTCGTCGCCGAGAACGTGGCCTCGCAGCTGGAGAAGCGCATCGCCTTCCGGCGCGCCATGAAGCAGGCGGTGATGCGCTCCATGCGGGCGGGCGCCAAGGGAGTGAAGATCCAGGTCAGCGGGCGCCTCGGCGGCGCCGAGATGTCGCGCCGCGAATGGGACCGCGACGGTCGCGTGCCCCTGCACACGCTCCGCGCCAACATCGACTACGGCCAGGCCGAGGCGCGCACCACCTTCGGCCGCATCGGGGTCACCTGCTGGCTCTACAAGGGCGATTTCGTGACCGCAACCGGGGAGCCGATCCTGCCCGGGACCGACGGGCAGCGCGCCGCCGACGCCGCCGAAGCCGACCGCGTGGTGCGCCGGGCCCCGGCACGCCCGGGGACGGCCGCCGCGGAGACGGCCGCGGTGGCCGCCGAGACTGAGCCCGCGACCGAGGCGGCCGAGGAGGCGCCGGCAGCCGAAGCCGACGTCATCGTCGACGCGGATCCCGAGGCCCTGCTGCTGACTGAGCCCGAGCCCGAGGTCGAGCTCGAGCCCGAGCCCAGCATCGCTCTGCCGGTCGAGGTGGACATCGATGCCGGCCCGGTCACCGAGAAGCTGCCCACCCAGCGCCGCAAGCCGGCCCCGACGCGCCGGCCCAGTGCCCCCAAGACGGCCGCCCCCAAGCCTGCCGAGGACGAGGAGTAGCCCCATGCTGATGCCCAAGCGCACCAAGCATCGCAAGCTCCACCGCGGCAAGCGCACGGGGCCGGCCAAGCGCGGGACGCACCTCGCCTTCGGAACCTATGGGCTCCAGACCCTCGAGGCCGCCTGGCTGACCAACCGGCAGATCGAGGCTGCCCGCCGCGCCATGACCCGTCAGGTCCGCCGTGGCGGGCGCATCTGGATCCGCATCTTCCCCGATCACTCCTACACCAAAAAGCCCAACGAGACTCGTATGGGCTCCGGTAAGGGCTCGCCCGAAGGCTGGGTCGCGGTGGTCAAGCCGGGCAAGGTGCTCTTCGAAATGAGCGGGGTGGAGCCGGAGCTCGCCAAGGAGGCGATGCGCCTGGCCGCTCACAAGCTTCCCGTGCGCACCCGCTTTCTGGTCAAGGAGGAGGCCGCGACCGGCAGCGCCGCGCCCAGCGGCGAGGCCCCGGCCGCCGCTGCGAGGACGGACGCGTGAGCAAGCAGACCCAGAAGATCAACGCGCTCCGGCAGCTCACCCCCGAGCAGCTCGACGAGCACATGCGCGCCCAGCGTCGCAAGCTCTTCGAGGTACGCTTCCAGCAGGCCACCGGCCAGGTGGAGAACCACCGCCAGGTGCGCGAACTGCGGCGGGAGATCGCTCGCGCCCTGACCGTGCAGATCGAGGCCACGACCGCCTCCATGACCGAGGAGGTGTGACCCCGATGCCCGAGACCGAGACGACCGAGGCGGCCGAGACGCCCGCCACCGCCACACCCGCCGCTGTGAGCGGCGCGCCCGCGGCGCCCGCAGGGGTGCGCAGCCGGCGCAAGACGCGCGAGGGCGTGGTGGTCAGCGACCGCATGACCAACACCGTCATCGTCGCCGTGCGCGAGCTCAAGCCGCACTCGCTCTACAAGAAGGTGGTGCAGCACCGCGCCCACTTCAAGGCGCACGACGAGCGCAACGAGTGCGGGATCGGCGATCGCGTGCGCATCGTGGAGACGCGTCGGCTCTCCAAGGACAAGCGCTGGCGTGTCGCCGAGATCCTCGAGAAGGCCAAGTAGGCGGCCTCAGCAACCATGATTCAACAGGAGTCCATCCTGAAGGTGGCCGACAACTCGGGGGCGCGTGAGCTGCTCTGCATCCGCGTGCTCGGCGGCAGCTACCGCAAGTACGCCTCGGTCGGCGACGTCATCATCGGCGCCGTCAAGGTGGCCCAGCCCAACGCCCAGGTGAAAAAGGGCGACGTGGTGCGCGCCGTGGTCGTCCGCGTGAGCAAGGAGTTCCACCGCCCCGACGGCAGCAACATCCGTTTCGACGAGAACGCCGCGGTGCTCATCACCCCCCAGGGCAACCCGCGGGGCACGCGCATCTTCGGGCCCGTCGCCCGCGAGCTGCGCGAGCGCAACTTCATGAAGATCGTGTCCCTCGCTCCGGAGGTGATCTGAGCCATGGCCGCCAGGAGAACCCCGCAGCGGCGCCGTCGCACCGCGCTGCGCCACGAGGGCTGGGCGCGCGGCCACGCCCGTCCCCTCGACATCCGCTCCGGCGACACCGTGGTGGTGCTCACCGGCCGCGACGCGGGCAAGCGTGGCACCGTCGAGCGCATCCTGGTCGACGAGCAGCGCATCGTCATCAGCGGCGTCAACGTGCTCAAGCGCCACACCCGCGCCGGGGTGCGGGGCAACGTCCAGGGCGGCATCGTCGACTTCGACGCCCCCATCGCCTACAGCAACGTGATGCTGGTGTGCCCGCGCTGCGACAAGCCCACCCGCATCGGCAAGACCGTCGACGCGGAGGGCGAGCGCGTGGCCGCCTGCAAGCGTTGCGGCGAGTTCATCGAAAGGGGCAAGCCGTGATGGCCGTGGCCACCGCCCCGGCCGCCCGGCCGCGTCTGCAGCAGCACTACCTGGAGCGGGCCGTCCCCGAGCTGGTCAAGGAGTTCCGCTACACCAACGCCAATCAGGTGCCCAAGCTCGAGAAGGTGGTGGTGAACATCGGCCTGGGCGAGGCCATCCAGAACGGCCGGGCCATCGACGCCGCCAGCGCCGACGTGCGCACCATCACGGGGCAGCAGCCCATCACGATCCGGGCCCGCAAGTCGGTGGCCGCCTTCAAGCTGCGCGAGGGCATGCCCATCGGCATCAAGGTGACGCTGCGGGGACGGCGCATGTGGGAGTTCGTCGACAAGCTCGTCAACGTGGCCCTGCCCCGCATCCGTGACTTCCGCGGCATCGACCCACGCGCCTTCGACGGCCACGGCAATTACACTCTGGGGCTGCGCGAGCAGTTGGTCTTCCCCGAGATCGACTACGACAAGATCGACAAGCTGCGTGGCCTCGAGGTCTGCATCGTCACCACCGCGGCGACGAACGACGAGGGCCGCGCCCTCCTCACCCACCTCGGCATGCCCTTCCGTAAGCCGGGGCAGCAGGGGTGACCCCCAACCACACGTCAAGCACCGCGCGCGTCGGCCAGCGACCGATACGGTGCGGCGAGGAACCCAATTGGCAAAGAAGTCCCTGATCGCCAAGTCGATGCGCCCGGCGCGCTACGGAGTGCAGCAGCACAATCGCTGCGGTCTCTGCGGGCGGCCGCGCGCGTACATGCGCAAGTTCGGCATGTGCCGCATCTGCTTCCGCCAGCACGCGGGTATGGGGCTCATCCCCGGCGTCAAGAAGTCGAGCTGGTGAGATGACGACCGACACCATCGCCGACATGCTCACGCGCATCCGCAACGCCAACGCCGCCGGCCACCGTGTGGCAGCCATGCCGGCGTCCAAGATGAAGGCCGAGATCGCCCGCGTCCTCAAGGAGGAAGGCTTCATCGAGGACTACGAGGTGGGCGCCCCCGGCCCCGGTCAGCAGCTGACGGTGCAGCTCAAGGGCAGGACCGCGCGCGGCCGCGCGCTGAGCGGGCTGCGCCGGATCAGCCGCCCCGGGCTGCGCGTCTACGCGCGCAAGTCGGACATCCCCCGGGTCCTCGGGGGCCTCGGCATCGCCCTCATCTCCACCTCGAACGGCCTCATGACCGGCCACTCCGCCTCGCGGGCCGGGCTGGGCGGCGAGGTGGTGGCGTACGTGTGGTGAGCCCCCCATGAGCCGTATCGGACGCCTGCCCATCGCCGTGCCCGCCGGGGTCGAGGTCGTGGTCACGGGCAGCCACATCGCCGTGAACGGGCCGCGCGGCAGCCTGGAGAGGCAGCTCGCGCCGGCCATCGCCGTGCGCCTCGACGACTCCGTCATCACCGTCACGCGCCCCACGGACACCTCCCAGCACCGCGCCCTGCACGGGCTGACGCGCACGCTCGTCGCCAACATGGTGACCGGTGTCAGCGAGGGCTTCACCCGCCGCCTCGAGCTGGTCGGGGTGGGGTATCGCGCCCAGAAGCAGGGCAACGACCTGGTGCTCAGCCTGGGCTACAGCCACCCCATCCGCTACACGCCCCCCGAGGGGGTGAGCATCGAGGTCCCCGTGCCCACGCAGATCGCGGTCGGCGGGGCCAACAAGGAGGTGGTCGGCGCCGTGGCGGCGAAGATCCGCTCCTTCCGCAAGCCGGAACCCTACAAGGGCAAAGGCGTGCTGTACGCCGGCGAGAAGCTGCGCCGGAAGGCGGGCAAATCGGGCAAGGCCGGCAAGGGTAAGTAAGGGACAGGACTGACATGTTCACCAAACCCGACCGGCGCGCCGCACGCGACCGCCGCCACGCCCGCGTCCGCAAGAGCGTTCGGGGCACCGAGCGCCGCCCCCGGTTGTCGGTCTTCCGCAGCCTCCACCACATCTCCGCGCAGGTGATCGACGACACCCAGGGCCGCACCCTGGCGGCCGCCTCCACGTACGAGAAGGACCTCCGCAAGGGGCTGCGCGCCAACGCCAACACCGATGCCGCCAGCGCGGTGGGCCGGGCGGTGGCCGAGCGCGCCCTGGCGGCCGGGGCGGTCGAGGTGGTCTTCGACCGGGGCGGCTATCTCTACCACGGCCGCGTGAAGGCGCTGGCCGACGCCGCGCGCGCCGCGGGCCTGCAGTTCTAGGCATTCCAGGAGCCCACGATGTCCATGCGATTCGACCGCCGCGACGACCGCGGCGGCAGTGACCTCCAGGAGAAGGTGGTCTCCCTCAACCGCGTCGCAAAGGTGGTCAAGGGAGGCCGGCGGTTCTCCTTCAGCGCCCTGGTGGTGGTGGGGGACGGCCAGGGGCGCGTCGGCTACGGTCTCGGCAAGGCCGGCGAGGTCCCCGAGGCCATCCGCAAGGGGGTCGAGGACGCCCGCAAGGCGATGGTCAGCATCCCCATGGTGGGGACCACGATCCCGCACGAGATCCGCTTCAAGATGGGGGCCGCGAAGGTGCTCCTCAAGCCGGCGGTCCCGGGCACCGGGGTGATCAGCGGCGGCGCCATGCGCGCAGTCGTCGAGGCCGCGGGGATCCACGACATCCTCACCAAGTCGCTGGGAACCAACAACCCCATCAACGTGGTGCGCGCGACCGTCGGCGCCTTGACCAGCCTGCGCACCCTCAGCGACGTCGCCGCCGTGCGCGGTCGCACCCCCGAGCAGATCGTGGGTCGCAAGCGGGCCGACGTCATGCTCGGCGGCGGCGCCCAGATCCAGCCCGCGTGACCACGATGAGCACCATTCGCGTCACCTACCGCAAGAGCGCCATCGGCTACAAGGGCGACCAGAAGGCGACCATCGTCGCGCTCGGCCTGCGCCGTCTTCAGCACACTGTCGAGCACGAGGACAGCGCGAGCATCCGCGGCATGGTCTACAAGGTGCGTCACCTCGTGAGCATCGACGGCGTGCCCGCCGACTCCCCCGAGGGTGCAGCCCGGCTTCTCCACCCGCCCACCGCCGGGACGGCGGCGACCACAGCGAGCTGAACGCATGAAGCTTCACGAGCTCCGGCCCGCACCCGGCAGCCGCCGGCCCCGCAAGCGCGTCGGCCGGGGCATCTCCGCCGGCCAGGGCAAGACCGCCGGCAGGGGCCAGAAGGGACAGTTCGCGCGCTCCTCGCCCAATCTTCCCAGGAGCTTCGAAGGCGGCCAGATGCCGCTCTCCCAGCGCCTGCCCAAGCTGCGCGGCTTCCACAACCGCTTCCGCAAGGACTACGCGACAGTCAACCTCGGCAAGCTGAACCGCTACGAGGCGGGGAGCACTGTCGACGAGGCGGCGCTGCGCGCCAGTGGCCTGGTGAGCGGACGCCACCACGGCGTCAAGGTGCTGGCCGCCGGCCGGCTGACAGTCCCGCTCCATCTCCACGTGCATCGCGTCTCCACGCGGGCCCGCGCGGCCATCGAGAAGGCGGGCGGGTCGGTGACCCTGCTGGAGCTGGTGGTCAACGAGGTCGAGGAGCCGCAGGTCGCCCCCAGCGC
>DATDHG010000170.1:0-2658 GCA_036521675.1 Candidatus Dormiibacterota bacterium | reverse complement strand
CGAGCCCCTTCGCGATGGGCCTGGTCAATCGTTGGCGGCCGCGTACGAGGAGACGCGGGCGACCATCCTCGGGATCCTCGTCGACCTGGACGGCCGGCAGCTCCTGACGGTGATCCCTGCCTGTCCGGCGTGGACTGCGCGCGACCTTGTCGGGCATTTGACCGGAGTAGCGGGCGATACCCTCGGAGGACGCTTCCCGGCGATCAACCCGCACGGCACATGGGCGGAACGCCAGGCGGTGGTCGACGCGCATACCGCCGGCCAGGTCACGAGCCGCCGGGCCATGCGCATGGACGAGGTGCTGGACGAGTGGGCCGGTCATCTACCGCGACTCCTGGCGATGCTGCGGGGTGACGAAGCCTTGCCGGCCGGGTCGATGCCTGCCCACGACTGGGTCATCGTCAGCGACATCGCCGCCCACGCCCAGGACCTCCGCGGTACCTTCCACGTGCCTGGGGACCGTGACTCCGCAGGGGTAGCCCTCGGCCTTCGGCGCTACGCCACCGGGGCGGGCCAGCGGCTCGACCGCGCCGGCCTGCCGGGCCTGCGATTGTGCGCGGAGGGCCGCGAGGATGTCGTCGGCACCGGATCGCCCGCGGCGTCGGTGACCGCCAGCCGGTGGGAGCTTTTCCGCGCGCTGGGCAGCCGCCGCAGCATGTCGCAACTCCGTGCCCTTCGGTGGGTCGGCGATCCCGAGCCGTATGTAGCCCTCCTCCCTGTCTATGGCCCGCGCATCGCCGACCTCATCGAATGAGTGGCTGGGGCAGGGGCGCCCCCGCCGGGAGCACGTCAAGCGTCAGGCGGTCCGAGGCGATCAGCGCCCCCGGCAGGGACCGCCGCTCGGTCAGGTGACTGAGCAGGAAGCGCGTCTTTGGATAGGCGGCCATCAGCTCGCGGACCTCGCCCGCCCAGAGATGGGTGGGGACCGCCGCCTCCCAGCCAGTGCACTCGCACACCATGAGGTCAGACATGGCCACAACGTCGCGCAGCCCGGCACAGTCGGTACTGTCGCCGCTGAAACCCACGGTGACGCCGTCCGGACCGGTGATGGCGTAGGCCAGCGACGGCCCGGTGCTGTGCACCACCGCCCGTGCGCGCACCCGGTAGCCGTGGAGCGTGGCGTCACTGCCGTCCTGGAGCACGACGGCATCGGGGGCGAGGAGCTCCTCGACCAGCGCCCGCAGATGGGCGCCGTGGCCGGCCTGGAGCAGCCGCATCACGTACTCGCGCGTCCCCACCGGTCCGGCCAGGGTCAGCGGTGTGATCGGGTCGGTGGCCAGCGCGCGCTGCCCCAGGAGGAGCACGAGCTGACCGCAGTGGTCGAAGTGGAAATGAGTCAGCAGGACGGTGCGAATGGCCGCGGGATCGAGGCCGGCGGCGGTGGCGATCGAATGCACAGGCGCGCCGCAGTCGATGAGCAGCCGGCCGTCGAGACAGTAGGCGGCGTTGCCACCGACGGTGCTGAAGGCGGAGCCGCTGCCGAGCACGGTCAGGCGCATCGGGGGTGCAGACTACCCCAGGGCCATGCCTGTCGAAGAGGTTCGTCTCACCACGCTGAGCCAGGGTGGCGGCTGCGCGACCAAGATCCCGCAGGTCGAGCTGCTGACCCTGCTCGGCGGCCTGGCGCTCGACGGCACCGACCCCGACCTGCTGGTGGGCGCCGGGGACGACGCCGCCGTCTGGCGGTTGCGGAACGACCTCGCTGCCGTGCTGACCACCGACTTCTTCGCGCCCATCGTCGACGACCCCGACGATTACGGGGCGATCGCCGCCGCCAACGCGCTCAGCGATGTGTACGCGATGGGCGGTGAGCCCCTCTGCGCCCTCAACCTGGTCGCCTGGCCCGGTGAGGACGTCCTCCCCGCTGCGGTGCTGCAACGCGTGCTGACCGCCGCCGCCGCCGTGGTGCGCGACGCCGGCGCGCTCGTCGTGGGGGGCCACTCGGTGCGCGACGCGGAGCCGAAGTTCGGCCTGGCGGTGCTCGGGACCGTGCACCCCGACCGGGTGCTCAGCAATGCCGCGGGACGCCCCGGGGACGCGCTGATCCTCACCAAGCCGCTGGGGACGGGGGTGGTGGCCAACGCGCTCCGCGCCGGGGTGGCGGCGCCGGGCATCGTCTCGGCTGCCTGCGCGGTGATGCGCGCGACCAATGCCGCGGCGGCGCGCGTGGCGCTCGCCCACGGGGTGCGCTGCGCCACCGACGTGACCGGCTTCGGATTGCTCGGCCACGCCCGTACCCTGGCCCTTGGCAGCCAGGTGGGCGTGGAGATCCGGGCCACCGCGCTTCCCGCCCTCGACGGCGTCGCCGGGCTCGTGGTCGCCGGGCACGTCCCCGGCGGCAGCCGCCGCAACCAAGCGTTCGCTGACACCTGGACGCAGTGGGATTCCGGCGTCGGGGAGTTCGAGCGCGTGCTCGCGTGCGACGCGCAGACGTCAGGCGGGCTGCTGCTGGCGGTGGCGGCGGAGCAGCGTGCGCCGCTGCTGGCAGCGCTCCAGCAGGTGGGAGTGCAGGGCTGGGTGGTCGGCCGCCTGAGTGACGGACCGCCCGAGCCGCTGCGCGTGGTCGCGTAGCGAGCGCCCTCGACGGCGCCGGCGTCAGCTCCTGGCGGCTTCCGCGGCGCCCGCGGCCACCGCCTCCTTGGGCTGCACCAGTTCGCC
>DATDHG010000169.1:0-3153 GCA_036521675.1 Candidatus Dormiibacterota bacterium | reverse complement strand
GTTCGCCTCCTTCGTCCACTGGACGGTGGCGTTCACCGCCGGCCTGGCGCTCTACGCGCTGTTCTGCGCTGTGGGGACCGACGCAGCGCGGCGCGTGGTGGGGGTGGTGCCCGTGGTGGCCGGGGTGATGGCCGTGGTCCGCGCCGCGAGCGCCTTCGGCTCGCCGTTGCTCGGGGGGCGCGGCGGGTTGGTCGCGCTCATGCCGGCGGCGCTGCTGGCGGGCAGCGCGCTGGCGGGGATGCTGCTGGGCCACTGGTACCTGATCTCGCCCGATCTCTCCTTTCGCCCCCTGCGGCGCATCGTGCTGCTGATCTTCGTGACCATCGGTCTGCAGGCGGCGACCATCGTCATGGCCCTCCTCGTGGCCGGGCCCGCGGCGCGCCAGCAGGTGCTCACCGACGTCAGCTTCTGGCTGCTCGTGGTGGCCACCGGAGTTCTGGCCACTGCGGGCATCAACGGCCTCACCTATTACTTCGCCCGCATCCGCGCCAACCAGCCGGCGACCGCGATGCTCTACGTGCTCATCGTGGCGTCGCTCATGGGGGTGATCCCGGCCCACCTCCTCTACTTCTCCACCCAGGTCCCTGTGTAGGCCGTCGCTCAGGTCTCGGCGGTGGGCAGCGCCAGCTCGGCGCGCAGCCGCTCGGGCGAGCGCTCGGTGATGGCCAGCGCAAGCCCGGCCAGTACTACGGCTCCGCCTACCACGGTGGTCGAGGGCGGCAGCTCGGCGAGCAGCGGGATCGCGAGCAGGGCGGTCATGGGAGGCTCGCCCAGGAGCGAGACCGAGACGGTCGTGGCGCGGAGGTGGTGGAGCGTCCAGTTGATCACGGTGTGCCCGAACACCGTGCAGACCACCGCCAGGCCCAGGCAGGCGAGCAGCGTGCGCCGGGTGGGGAGCACGTCGCCGGCCAGCGGCGCCACCAGGAGGGCCACAAAGGCGGCCAGCCCGTAGCAGGGCAGCGAATAGGCTGCCGCCCCCCAGCGCCCGCTGGCGCTCCGGCCGACCAGTATGTAGCCGGTCACGGTGATCGCCCCGCCCAGCGCCAGCAGGTCGCCGAACAACGCCGTGCCGCTGATGCGCACGTCGCCCGCGGTGGTGATCAGCGTTCCGGCCATCGCCAGCGTTATCCCCAGCCACAGGCGCGGGCTCGCCGCCTCGCCGAGCAGGCGGCGGCTGAGAACCGCGACGAACACGGGGGCCGTGGACACCAGCAGCACGCTGCTGGCCACGCTCGTGTAGCTCAGCGAGGCGGTCCAGAGGAGGAAGTGGGCAGACAGACAGGCGCCGCTGAAGCCCACCAGGGCCCACTCCCCGCGCCCGCGCGGCACCATCCCGATGCGCAGGTCGCGCGCCAGTAAGGGCAGCAGGAAGGGGATGGTCAGCGCCAGGCGCACCCACACCACCACGGCGTAGCTGCTGGTGGCAGAGCGGATGAAGATGCCGCTGAAGGAGACGGCGACGATCGCCACCGCCAGCGCGGGAGGAGCGAACCGCGCCCCGGTGCCTGACTGCGCCTGCGCGCGCGCCGTCATCCGGTCCCGCCCGCGAGGGTATGGACGCCGGGCAGCTCCCGCCAGCGCTCGTCGACGTCGAGCCCGTAGCCCACGACGAACTCGTCGCCGATCGAAAAGCCGCAGAAGTCGATGTCCACCGCGCGCCGGCGCCGCCCCGGTTTGTCGAGCAGGGCCGCCAGGCGCAGCCGGTGGGGCCGGCGCGCGCCGCAGTGCTCGGCCAGGAAGGCGGTCGTGAGGCCGGTGTCGACCACGTCCTCGACGAGCAGCACATCCCGCTCGCGCAGGGAGGTCGCCACGTCGCACACCAGCTCGACGCTGCCGGCGCTCGCCTCACCGGCGTACGACCGCACCGCGACAAACTCGATCTCGACGGGCACACCGCGCGCAGCCAGGCGGCGCGCCAGGTCGGCGGTGAAGACGAACGATCCCTTGAGCACGCACACGAGCAGCAGCGGGCCATGCCCGGCATCGAGCGCGGTGGCGGCGATGGCGGCGGCGAGCTCGTCGACCCGGGCGGCGATGGCACCCGCGTCGAGCAGCTGCGGCCCGGGCTGCGGGTGCGGCGACGCGCCGGCGGGCGGGGGCACGGCGGTGCAGTCTCGCAGCCGGGCCGCCCGCACCGACGACGGCCCACAAGCCGAGCGCCGCCGGCGCGCGACACGAGGCGGGGCCTTCGCCCGGACCGAGGCGCTACTGGGCGATCTCCGCCCAGCGGTCGAGCAGCTCGGCCAGCGCGCCCTGCAGGCGGTCGTGCTCGCGCCCCACGGCCGCCCCGGCGGCGGGGTCGGCGAACGTGGCCGGGTCGGCGAGCCGCTGCCGGACGGCGCCCAGCTCGGCCTCGACGTCGGCGATCTGCTGCTCCACGCGCCGCACCTCGGCGCTCAGGGAGCGGGAGGCGTGAGCCTCGGCGCCACCCGCGGCGGTCCCGGGCGCTCCCCGGCGGCGGGTCCGGGAGGCTTTGGCCACGGGCGGTGGAGGGGGCGCAGCCGTCATAACCCCGGCGCGCTCGCGCTCGCGGAGCCGCTGCAGGTCGGAGTAGTTGCCGAGCACCTCCCGCACCCGCTGCGGCGCCGGGCTGCCTGGGGGCGCTTCCTCGATGGCCCACACGCGCGTCGCCACGGCGTCGATGAGCGCGCGGTCGTGGCTGACGAGCACCACCCCTCCGGGGTAGCGCTGGAGTGCCTCCTCCAGCACCTCCTGGGCGCCGACGTCGAGGTGGTTGGTGGGCTCGTCCAGGAGGAGCAGGTTGGTCTCCTCCAGAGCCAGCTTGCCCAAGGCCAGGCGGGCGCGCTCGCCGCCGCTCAAAGAGTCGACGCTCGCGAAGACCTCATCGCCCTCGAAGAGTAGGGTGCCCAGCAGGGTCCGCCCGCGCTCCTCGCCGACGGGGTGGTCGGCGAGCAGCTCGTCCAGAACGGAGCGGTGGGTGCCGAGATGGGCGAGGTCCTGGCGATAGAGGCGCATCTGGAGGCGGGCCCCGGGAATGATGGAGCCAGCCACCGGGGCCAGCTCGCCCGCCAGGGTGTGGAGGAGGGTGCTCTTGCCGCACCCGTTGGGACCCACGATGGCCACGCGGTCACGGGGGGCGAGCGTGGCCCGCTCGAGGGACACCAGCGGACCGCCGCGGCCGGCCACCAGGTC
>DATDHG010000168.1:0-22882 GCA_036521675.1 Candidatus Dormiibacterota bacterium | reverse complement strand
GCCCGGTGACCAGTGAGCTCGACGAGCTGGTCACGCTGCTCGACCTGGAGCCCGAGGACGGCGACGTGTTCAAGGGTCGCAGCCGCGAGGTGGCCCTGCCGTGGGTCTTCGGTGGCCAGGTGGCGGCCCAGGCGCTGGCGGCCGCGGGAAGGACTGTCCGCGGCGGCCCGGTGCACTCGCTGCACGCCTATTTCCTGCGACCGGGGGACCCCGCGGCGCCCATCCGCTACCACGTCGACCGCCTCCGCGACGGCCGCTCGTTCACCACGCGCGCGGTCGTGGCGACGCAGCGCGCCGGGCCGATCTTCACGCTCTGCGCATCGTTTCACAGGGATGAGCCCGGCCTGGACCATCAGCCGCCCGCTCCCGAGGTGCCCGCGCCCGAGACCCTGAGGGCCTTCGAGGACCTCCTCGCTCCCTGGCCGGAGCGGCTGCGCGAGTGGTGGCCGCTGATGGGGGCCTTCGAGACCCGCTGCGTCGACCCTCCGCCGGTCGCGGTCGCCCAGACAGGCGCCCCGCAGCCACGAACCCGCCTGTGGATGCGCACCCGGGGACCCCTCCGCGACGATCCGCTGGATCATGCCTGCCTGCTCACCTACGCCTCCGACATCTACCTGCTCGACACCGCCGCGCAGCGCCACGGTTTCGACCTCGCCAGCCCTGGCGTGATGGCCGCCAGCCTCGACCACGCCATGTGGTTCCATCGCAACTTCCGCGCCGACGAGTGGCTGCTGTTCGACCATGAGAGCCCGTCTGCCGGGGGGGGACGCGCCCTTCTGCGCGCCGCCATCTTCAGCCGCGCGGGCCGGCTCGTCGCGTCAGTGGTGCAGGAGGGGCTGATCCGCCGGGGCCGCCGGGCGGACCGATGAGGTCCGAGGCCGCGGTCGCGCCCCCTCAGCCGGCCGGCGCCAGGCGGCAGCGGGAGCTCGGCCTCCCCGACCGCTTCTGGCCTGTCGCTCTGGGCGCGGGGATGCTCGTGTACGCGGTCACTGCGGTCACCTATGCGTTGCGGGTCCCGATCGGGAGGTCGGCCGACGAGCTCTCCCACCTGAACTACGCGCGGATCATCGCCGGCCATCTCGCGCTGCCCGGAGCCGGGGTCCTCGAGCGCCAGCAGCCGCCCCTCTACTACCTGGGGGCGGCCGGGCTGTTGAAGCTCGGCGTCTCCGAGCAGGGCGTGCGCCTCGTCTCCACGCTGCTGGGCCTGGTGGCCGTCCTCGCGGTCGCCGCGACGGTGCGAACGGTGCTCCCCGAGCGGCCCTGGCTGGCGGCCGGAGCCGCGGCCTCGGTCGCGCTGCTGCCGGGTTTCCAGGACCTGGGCGGCTCGATCTCCGACGACCCGCTCGCGATCGCCGTCGGGGCCCTCCTGCTCCTGGTGACAGCCCGGGTCGTCGTCACCAGGTCGCCGACCCGCGGCCTGCTCATCGGCATCGGCGTGCTCGCCGGGATCGCGCTCCTCGCCAAGGAGACCGACTGGGCGCTGCTCATCGGGCTCGGGGCCGCCATCGCCTGGCGCTGGCGGGGACAGCTGCGCGCGGTGCACCTGCTGCCGCTTCTCGGCCTTCCCGTGCTCATCGCGGGGTGGTGGTTCGTGCGTAACATGGCGACGTTCCACCGGCCGCTGCCGCCGCTCACGCTCAGCGACCAGCCGCATGTCTATCTGCGCAGCGCGGGACAGCTGCGTGGCATTGCCTCGGAGACGCTGCGCGACCTCTTCGGCCCCGAGCGGTTCCAGGGAGGGCTGGTCGCGGTGCCTCGGGCGGGCGAGGCCCTCGTGTTCCTGCTGAGCGCCGCGCTGGTCCTGGCCCTGCTGATGGCCGCGGTCCTCACCGCCCGCTCCTGGCGAGGCTGGACGGCGCGCCGCCGCGCCCAGGTCGTTTTTCTCGGGGGCGCGGCGGCGCTGGCGCTGGTCTTCTCGCTGGGGAACAGCGTGTTCGTCGCCCTCCAGCCGCAGGCCCGCTATCTCCTCGTCGCCGCGGCCGCTCCGGCCCTCGCCGTGGCCTGGTCGACGGCGCGGCTCGGGCAGGGCCGGCCGCGGGCGCTGGCCGCGACTGTGACGATTGTGGTGATCGCCGCCCTGACCCTGTCGGCCATCGGCATTCACGCGGCGGCGACCTCCCCGGGCTGACCGGGGCCTGAGATCAACCGGACGCGGGGCTCGGCTCGGGGTCCGTCACCGTCACCGCGACCCGCTGGGGCGCGTTGTTGGCGTATCCGCCCACATTCCAGGCCGGCGCGGTGGGTTGCGCGTTGCCGGCCGCGTCCTGGGCCCGGCACAGCAACTCGTACTCGCCGGCGGCCGGGGGATCCCATTGCCATGACCAGCCCCGCCAGGCCCACTGCGAGGTCGCGTCGCCGTCGAGCCGGGCGGCAGCCCACGAGGCGCCGCCGTCGGTGCTCACGGCAACGCTCTGGATCGGCGCCCAGCCGGACCATGCGCGGCCCTCGAGGCGGTGGCGGCCGAGGGGCAGGCTGCGGCGCCGGGTCATGAACTCCGGGATCCCCGGGGGGACCATCAGCGCGCGGGGCAGCATGCGCGTGACGGGGACGCCGGGGTCGTCGGCATCGCGCCGCAGCCGGTATCCGCTCACCTGCTGGTAGCCGGCGAAGGGCTCGGTCACCGCGGTGATCCGGCTCAGCCACTTGACGTTGGTCATCCCGTACCAGCCCGGCACGACCAGGCGGGCGGGAAACCCGTGCTGGGGCGGGAGCGGCGCGCCGTTGAGCCGGTAGGCGATGAGGACCTCGTCGCGGAGGGCTTCGGCGAGAGGCAGGCTGCGCTCATAGCGCTGCTCGACGCCACCCTCGACGCCCCGGTCGAGGCCGGTGAACACCAGCTCGCGGGCGTCGGCCAGCAGCGACGCCCGCTCCAGCACATCGCCGAGAGCCGCGCCCGTCCATTCCCCGGTCCCCACCGCCTCCAGCAGCCAGGGCTGGCTGAGGGGGCGCGGTGTGAGGTCCGCCCGCCCGTTGCCGGCGCACTCCATGGTTGCCGCCAGGGTGCGAACGGGCAGATCCTGCAAGTCGGCCAGTGAGAGCGTCAGCGAGCGCCTGACCCGCCCTTCGACCATCAGGCGCCAGCGCTCCCCGTCGACTGCGGGGATGTCGTAGTGCACGAGCAGGTAGTGCAGTCCGACCGGGGTGATCGGATAGCGGAGCGCCTCCAGCGGCATGCCGTGGTTGCGGGCGGCGAGCTGGAGCTCCTCGCGGGTCAGGAGGTCCGATTGCGCCAGTCCTCCGGGCGCGCCGCTGGGGGCACTCATGGCGATCATCCTCCCGACCGGCCCCGGGGTTGTCAACGCGGCGGCGGCCACCCCGACACCCCGCGCTGACAGAAGCGCCTCAGTATCGCCACCATTAGCCGCGTGCACGCCGTTCTCGCGCACGTCGTCAGCTCGGGCACGGGCCCGGGCCTGGTCGCCTGGGTCCCCGCGGGGGTGGTCTTCATCGGCGCGGCCGTCGTGGGGTTCGCTCCCCGCGGGTATCGCCGCCTCGGCGGCGGTCTGGCCGGCATGGGCGTCGCCGGGCTGGTCGTTGTGAACGTGCTCGCGGCTTCGCCTCCGGCCTCGCCCGGCTATGCGATCCGCGTGCTCACGCCCGCGCCCGACGCCAGCGTCACCTCCCCCGTGCTCCTGACCGTGTGCGCGACGACGCCGAACGGCGCCCCTGTCGACGTGCCCGGCCCAGGCCGCGTCCTCTCTGTCTTCATCGACGGGCGGCAGACCCTGGAATCGACCACGTCGAGCCACGGAGTTTTTGTCAACAGGGGACCGCACGCCGTCCGGGTCGAGGTTCTGACCAGTGACCACCGCGAGTTCTCGCCGGTCATCGACACCACCGTGCACGTCGTCGTGACCGGCGGCGGCCCCCTGCCGGCGGCGATCGCATGTCCGCGCTGAGCCCTCGACGCCGGCGCAGCGCAGCGCCACGGGCGCGCCGCGCGGCCGGGGCGCACTGAGCGCATGTCGAGACCTGTCCGAGCGTCCGCCACTCCGCGCCTTGTCGGACGCGCCGGCGAGGTGGCCGAGCTCGAGGCCGAGCTGCGGAGGTCCTCGACGGGCGAGGTGCGGTGCGCGCTCGTGACAGCGGACCCGGGCGTGGGCAAGACCAGGCTGTGCGCCGAGGTCCTGGTCCGCAACCGGCGGTCCACCCTCGGGCTCAGGGCGCGCGCCCTCCCCCTCGGCGGCACCGCATCGTTCGCTCTGTGGGCGGAGGCGTTGGAACGTCACCTGGCGGAGTGCGACCCGGACACCGTCCGCGAGCTGTGCGGCGGGGTTCTCGCGGACCTCACCGGGCTGCTGCGCAGCGTGGCCGCCGTCCACGGTGATGGGCCGGGTCGAGAGCCGCCGCGGCTGCGCCTGCTCGCGGGGCTCACCACCGTGCTCCGCAACCTCGCTCGTGACGCCCCGGTGGTCGTGTTCCTCGACGATGTGCACCTCGCAGACGCCTCGTCCCTCGACGCGCTCAGCTACCTCGCCCGCAACCTGGCCGGGAGCCGCGTGCTCGTGCTCGCGGCGGCGCGGCCGGCGGAGCTCGCCGCGAACGCGGTGGCGAGCGAGACGCTTCTCGGCTTGGAGCAGGACGGGATCATGCGGCGCCTCGCGCTCACCCCCCTGGAACGCGAGCACGTGCGCACGCTCGTCGAGGTCGTGCTCGGCCAGGACGTCGCGCCCGAGGCCCTGGTCGAGTGGCTGTTCGAGCGCTCCCGGGGGAATCCGCTGTTCGCAATCGGACTCCTGCGCTCGCTCATCGACGAGGGCGCCGACCTTGACCACCCGCGCCTGAATCGGCTTCCCGAGGAGATGAGTCAGCGGGTCAGGACGCGAACGCGGACGCTCGATGGTCCCGCGCTGGCGACGCTGGAGCTGCTCGCGACGTTTGGGAGGCGGGTGGGGCTGGAGGAACTCGTGCACGTGGGCGGCCGCACGCTCGAGGAGCTGGGGTCGATCCTCGAAGCCCTGCTGCGCCAGCGCCTGGTCATCGAGGAGGAGCGCGACGCTCGCATCTCGTACGAGATCGCTCATCCGGTCATCCAGGAGACGATCTATCAGGACATGGCGGGCGCTCGCCGTCGCGCGATGCATGCAGTGGTCGCGCGCGCATTGGTCCAGTCCGGCGGGCTGGCGGCGGCAGCGCCGCACTTCGTGCGGTCGGCGGCGGTGGGGGATCGCGAGGCGATCTCGACTGTCATCGAGGCGTTTCGCCAGGCCGAGGCGAGGGAGTCGTACCACGAGGCCCTGGCCCTGCTGGACGCGCTGCTGGCGCTGATTCCCGTGGGAGACGCCCGCTGGCTCGAGGTGCTCGACGTCATGGCTCCAGGTGCCGAGTGGGTGGTCGACCACACCGGCGACACCGAGGCGGCCACGGGCATCGAGGCGCTGCGCCGGATCGAGGCCCAGCTCGAGGGGTCGCCCGATCTCGCCCGCCGGGGACTGGCCAAGCTGCGCCTCGGCGTCTTTTTGGCCTTCAGCACGGGCGACGCGGCTGCCGCCGCGCGCGCGGGAACGCAGGCGCGCGAGCTGTTCGAAAGCGCGGGGCAGCGCGCCCAGGCCCTCGTCGCGGTCAACGAGCTGGGCTGGTTTGCCGGGATCGCGGGTGACCATGCTGCCCAGGCCATCGCGGCCCGCAGCGTCCTTGCCGACGCCGAGGAGCTGGGCGACCGCGTGCTGACGCTGCAGGCTCTCGCCTCGGTGGCATGGACGTCCTGGCTCCTGGGCAATTTCGCCGACGCCGAGGCAGCGATGCGCCGGTCCATGGCGCTGGCGCGGGCCGAGGGAAAGCTCTATCGCTTGACCTGGAGCCAGTCATTTCTGGCCCTTTCCCTGGCGCTGGTCGGCCGGCTCGACGAGGCCGACGCGCTGCTGCGGGAGGCGCGCATCGACAACCCCGCCTACGCCGACACCACGCTGCTGGAGATCGCCGTCTGGTGCAACTGGATCGCGGGTCGCTTCCCGGCTGCCGCGGAGGCGTGGCGCGAGTCCCAGTCCTGGACCCGTGGTTCCACCAGCAGCCGGCGCGGCTGGGGAATCCCTGTGGCAGCGGTCTCGATGGTGGAGTTGGGAGATCGGGAGGCGGCGCGAGCCTGCCTGGTCAGGGCGACCGAGACCAAGCCTTGGCAGGTGACGGCCGATCTGTGCACGTGGGCGTCCGGCTGCCTCGCGGAGCGCCCCCAGGACCGAGTGCCCCGCCTGCTGGAGGCGGTCGACCAGATGCGCGCTCAGGGCTGCCTGCCGCTCGCCGCCTTCGCGTCTGTCGACCTCGCCGAGGCGGCTCTCGATGGCGCCGACGCCGGGGCGGCGCGGCGGGCGACCAGGGCCCTTCAGGAGATGACGACACGCGCGGGCGGATCGACGCTCAGCACCCCGGAGCTCAACCATGCTCTGTTTCGCGGCCTGGCCGAGCTGGCGCTTGCCTGCGAGAGGCTGGCCGCCGCCGAGTCAGAGGACGCCGCCGACCTGGCGCGACGCGCGGCGGGCCGGTTCGGCGGCCTGCACACGGAGGCGTTCCACGGACGCGCCCTCCACGTCCTCGGGCGCGCCCTCGCCCCGCGCCACCCCGACGAGGGCCGCGGCGCCCTGGTGGCCGCAATCGAGGTCTTCACAGAGTGCGGCGCCGAGGGCAGGCGGGAGCGGTCCCTGCAGGCCCTGGCCGCGCTGGGGCAGGCGGGCCGCCGGGCTGCGTCCGCTCGCGCCGGTCTGCGCGAGCTCACCCCGCGCCAGCGGGACGTGGTGCGCCTGGCGGTCGAGGGACGCACCGCCCGCGAGATCGGCGGCCGGCTGCACATCGGCGAGCGCACCGTCGAGACCCACCTCGCCAACGCCTACGTGAAGTTGGGCGTCGCCTCGCGGGTCGACCTGGTCCGACGCGCTCAGGAACTCGGCGTCTGAGATTCCGTACCCACCCCTCCGTACCGGTACGGAGACCGGCCACCGCCCAGCGCTCGTAGGCTGCCGTCGCTCGCCAGGACTCCTGCGCCGAGTCAACGCACCAGGAGGTGGAGGATGACAGTCGCTGACGTATCGACCCGAGAGGCGGGAGCGCCGGCGCGGGCGGTCTACAGCCTGCAGGGAACCCTGCTCGAGGCCTGTTCCTGCGGGGTGCTGTGCCCCTGCTGGATCGGTGAGGACCCCGACGGTGGGACCTGCGACGCCTTCGTGGCTTATCACTTCGACAAGGGCGAGATCGACGGCGTCGACGTCGGCGGTCTCAATGTTGTCAACATCGTCCACATCCCGGGGAATGTGCTGGTCCCGGGCACGTGGCAGCTGACGATGTTCATTGACCGCAGCGCGACCGAGCGGCAGCGTGATGCCATCGTGGCGGCGTATTCCGGCAAGCTGGGTGGGCCGCTGGCCGACCTCGCGGCGCTGGTCGGCGAAGTCAAGGCCGTCGAAGCGGGAGACATCGAGCACAGCATCAAGGGAGGCGCCGGAAAACTGCGCATCGAGGGTGTACTCGAGGCGGAGATGGAGCCCTTCCGCAGCGGCGACGGCACCGTCACCACGCTGCGCGACAGTGTGTTCAGCACCGTGCCCGGTTCGCCTGCGTGGGTCGGCAAGGCGAAGTACAACCGGGTGACGCTGCCCAAGTACGGCTACGAGTGGTCGTTCGAGGGGCGCAACGCGATTCAGGCCGACTACAAGATGGAATTCATGGGGTGAGCAACGCCGCCGCCCGGTCCCGCACAAGTCCGATCGCGTGGCCCATCGTGGGTGCGATCGGCGCCGCCTGGTTCCTGGCGGTGGTCGCCGAGACCAGTGGGCACGGCGCGGCACTTCACCACGACACGCTCATCGAGGGCGGCCTGCCGTTCTGGGCCGCCCTCTGCCTCTTCCTCGTCGCCTGGCAGGCGATGACCGTGGCCATGATGCTGCCCAGCAGCCTGCCCATGGTCCGGTTGTTCAACCGCATGGCCGCTGCACAGCCCCACGCCGGCCGCGCACAGGCGGCCTTCCTCGGTGGCTATGCCCTGGTGTGGACCGGCTTCGGGGCCTTCGCCTTCATCAGCGACCTGGGGATCCACCGCAGTGTCGACAACTGGCCCTGGCTGGCGGCGCACTCGTGGCTGATCGCCGGCGGGACGCTGGTTGTGGCCGGGGCCTTCCAATTCTCGTCGCTCAAGGAGCGATGCCTGCAGGAGTGCCGCCATCCCGCCGCGTTCCTGCTCCGCTACTACCGGCGCGGGACCGAGGCCGCGCTGCGCACCGGCCTGCGGCACGGCGCATTCTGCCTGGGCTGCTGCTGGGCGCTGATGCTGGTCGCCTTCGCCGCCGGGGTCGCCAACCTCGCGTGGATGGCCGCGTTCACGGCGATCATGGTGTTCGAGAAGACCGGGCCGGGCGGCGACCGCGGCGCCGAGCCGATCGGCCTCGGGTTGCTGGTGGTGGGGGCGGTGGTCCTCGTGCACCCGGGGTGGCTTGGGTCGTTCTTCCAGGCCTGACCACGGCTGCTGCAGCGGCCGGCCGAGCCCGAGCGATGAGTCTGCGCGGCGGCTGACGTCGTATCTGTGCCAGCCGGCGGCATCGAGGAGAGACGATCGAGTCTGGCGACCCGCTGACGTGCCGGAGGATTCTGATGTCTGACCCGCTGAAGGCTGAAGGGCTGACGCGGTTGAGCGAGGTTGCCGACGCGCATGTCGGCGACGACAAGGTGCCCGGCCTGGTCGCGCTCGTCGCTCGGGGCGACCAGGTGCATGTCGAGGCCCTCGGCTCGTTGACGATCGGTGGCCCAGCGGTCAAGCGCGACTCGCTGTTCCGGATCGCGTCCACGACCAAACCGATCACCGGCGCGGCGACCCTGGCACTTGTCGACGAGGGTCTGCTTGCCCTGGACGAGCCGGTCGATCGATTGCTGCCGGAGCTGGCGAACCCTCGGGTGCTGCGCCGCATGGACGGTCCACTGGACGACACCACCGAAGCCGGTCGAGCGATCACGGTGCGCGACCTGCTGACGTTCACGTTCGGCTTCGGCATGGTGATGGAGATGTTCATGGCGCCGGAGCCGTGGCCGGTCGTGAGGGCGGCGACGGGGCTGCACCTGTCCATCATCGGCCCGCCGAACCCGGCCGAGCAGCCCGACCCCGACACATGGATCGCGGCGCTCGGTTCGCTGCCGCTCCTGGCGCAACCGGGCGAGCGCTGGCTCTACAGCACCGGCGCCTCAGTTCTCGGTGTGCTTCTGACACGCGCCGCCGGTCAGCCGTTCGCCGACGTGCTGCGCAGCCGGATCCTCGCGCCGCTGGGAATGGCCGACACCGCCTTCTGGGTGACCGATATCGGCCGGCTCGCGACGGCGTACCTCCCGACCCCCGATGGGCTGCAGGTCTGGGATGCGCCGGACGGCCAGTGGAGCCGGCCGCCCGCGTTCGGTGACGGGGCGGCGGGGTTGGTGTCGACCGCAGACGACCTGCTGGCGTTCGCGCGCGCCCTGCTGCGGTGCGGCGACCCGGTGCTGACCGCAGAGAGCGTCCGGCAGATGACCCGGGACCAGCTGACCGTCGAGCAGAAGGCACGCGACGGTAAGGGTTTCCTCGAGGGGTGCAGCGGGGATTCTGCCAGTCCGTCGTCACCGAAGGCCCTTACGCGGGCGCCTACGGCTGGGACGGCGGTTTCGGCACCTCCTGGCTGGTCGATCCGATCCGCGATCTCATCGTGATCGTCATGACGCAGCGGATGTCCGGGAGCGCCCAGTCGGCGCAGGTCCACCTCGACCTGCAGGCTGCGGCCTACGCCGCTCTCGCCTCAAACCGATGATGAGGCCGCGGCTGGCGCGCGAGGCCACGGCGCCTCACTCCGCTGAGGCCGCGCCAACGGGCAGCATGGTGGCAGCGCCTCAGCGCCGTGTTCACCGCACCGCCTCCTCGACGCGCCGTCCCGCCGCGAGCAGCCGCTCCTCGCCACGCAGCGGTGCGATCAGCTGCAAGCTGGCCGGGAGCGAGCCTGCGGGCACGGGGACAGCGAGTGCAGGCACACCAGCGATGTTCACGGGCAACGTGCAGCGGATGGTGAACGTACGCTCCGCCTCATCGAGCGGCGGCGGGAAGTCGCTGAGGGTGGGGAGGGCGAGCAGCTCGACGCGCTGCCAGAGGCTTTCGAGGTGCCGTACCCAAAGGCGCTGCGCTGAGCGCGCCTCCGCCAGCCGTCCGAGGCCCGCGGCCGCATCTCCCTCGATGCGAGCGACAACGTCGCGACCGATGCGGTCGCGGTGCTCGTCGAGCAGCCAACCGTCGCTGTCCCACGCTTCCGAGTCGAGAATCCCAACGCCTTGACGCGCGGCGGTAAGCCACGGGCCGTGATCGAGGTCGACGACGGTGAATCCCGCGGCGTTGAGCGCGCGATCGATCGCGGCGTCGATCTCGGGATTCGCCTCGACGCGCAGCCGGCCGATGCGTACCGGCGGCTCGACGTCCGGCTCGAAGCCGGGCTCGAGAAGCCGCATGCCCACCACCACGCCATCGACATCACGTGCCATCGGACCAACGGTGTCAAGGCTGGGCGCGAGTGGCCAGACGCCCTGCGTGGAGATGCGACCCCACGTCGTCTTGAGCCCGACGATGCCGCAGCACGCGGCCGGGATGCGCACCGATCCACCGGTGTCTGTGCCGAGGGCCACGTCGGCCTCGCCCGCCGCCACCGCGACCGCCGACCCGCTCGACGATCCTCCGGGTACCAGTCGCGGATCGAGGGGGTTGCGCGGCGTGCCGAACCATGGGTTGATCCCCGTGATGCCGTAGGCGAGCTCATGGAGGTTGGTCTTTCCCACCAAGCGCGCGACGCCCACTGCCATCGCTTCGCGGATGCCCCGCATGCACGCCGCGTCCCGCTCGACCGCGGTCGCCATGTCGGCGACGGCCCGGCATCCCGCCGTGGTGGGAACGCCGGTGACGTCGATCAGGTCCTTGACGGCGACGCGCACCTCGCCGCTTCCCTCGTTGAGACGGGTGATGAACGTGCTCACCAGCGCGCTGATCGCTCGCATGGCGATTTGGGCCGTGCATGTCCGGGTGCGTCCGCGGCCGAAGCTGTCAGCGAGTTGTCAACGCAGTGCGTCATGAGGGCGAGCGCGGCGGGCGCCAGCGCCCGTCGCCGTGACCGTCCACCATTCCTGCATCGTGCCTCGCATCCGCCCGGTTCAGGGCCCATTCTTCCCACCCATCCGATGACTCTGACCGCCGTCCGCGTCCGCCCGGGCCCTGCCGCCACGGCCTGGCTGCGCGAGCGCATCCACTCCCTGCAGGCCGGCGAGCCGCTGGCGCCCGTGACCGTCGTGGTGCCCACCCACCATGCCGGCCTCCACCTCCGTCACAGCCTGGCGGCCACTCACTATGCCGGCGTCCGATTCACCGTCCTCGGCCGCCTCGCCGAGATGCTGGGGGCAGCGCGCCTCGGCAGCAGCGGCCGCACGCCGCTCACAGCGCCCGTCCGGAGCGCCCTGATCCGCACAGCGCTGCGGTCTGCCGGCGGCCCCCTCGCGGTCTCGGCCGAACACGCCGGCCTCGTTGACCTCGTCGCAGCCCTCGCGTCTGAGCTGCGCCATCGGCCTGACCCGGCCGCCGACGCGGTCCGCATCCGGGCCACGGGGACCCCCACAGCGCAGGCGGCGCTCGCAGCCGTCGATGCGTACGGAGTCCTGCTGGCCGCCCAGCACCGCTACGACGATGTCGATCTCGTTCTCGCCGCCGCCGCCGCCGTCGGCGCGGGGCAGGCCGCCTCGGTACTGCGCGACGTCGGCAGCGTCGTTGTGCACCTCCCCGACCGCATCGATGCACCGAGTGCGCTCCTCCTGCGCACCCTGTCCGATCACGTCCCGGTCGAGGTGGCGTTCCCCGACGTCGAAGGCGCAATCGCAGCGCTTGACCTGCTCGGTATCTCCCCAGCGCCGCAGCGCACGCCGGACGGGCTCCCGGATTCGCCGCCGCCGTCAGTCACCATCGCCGTCGACGCCGTCGAGGAGGTTCGCTCCGCGGTCCGCGATGCCCTCGCCGCCCTCGAACGCGACACCCCTGTCCCTCTGCATCGCCAGGCCATCGTCTACCGCGAGGTCGACACCTACGGCGCTCTGCTGCGCGACACGCTCACGCTGGCCGGGATCCCCTTCAGCTCGCTCGAGGGCCGCCCACTCGCCGACACCGTTCCAGCCCGCGCGCTCCTCGGCCTCGTGCGGCTCCGCGACGATGACTTCAGCCGGCCATCGGTGCTCGGCTGGCTCTCGGGCCTGCCTCACCAGGGCGGCGTACTCCGCAGCCAGGCTCGCTGGGACCAGCTGAGCCGGGAGGCCGGGGTCGTCCGTGGCCTCGACCACTGGGTCAACCGGCTGCGGCGGCTGGCCGAGGAGCGACGCCGCGAGCTGGCCTACCTCGAGCAGGACGATACCGACGAGCGGCTGGGTCGACGCAGGGCCCTGCAGCGCGACATCGACGACGCCGGCCGCATCGTCGAGCACATGGAGGCCATCGCGCACATCACGACGCCGCCGACCGAGCGCACCTGGCCGGCCCACGTCGCATGGATTCACCGCCTTCGCGACGAACTCCTCACTCCCGACCGCGCCTGGCGAGACGCCGACCTCGAAGCGGCCCAGCTGGTGGGAGAGATCGTCGACAGCCTTGGCGCGGCGGCCGACATCGAGCCCGTGGTCGACGTGCACGTCGTCCTCCGGAGTCTCGAAGACGCCCTGCGGACGCGGCGCCGGCCCGAGGGCCGCATCGGCGCCGGGATTCTCATCGGTCCACACTGGGACCTCCTGGGGCTGGACCTCGATCGCGTCCACATCCTCGGCGTGCTGGAGGGTGTCTTCCCCAGCGGCCTTCGCGTCGATCCGCTCCTCGCCGGTGATCCACTCCACCGCCGCCTCGAGCACGAGGCCGAGGAGCGCCGGGCCTGGCAGGTCGCACTCGAGGTCGCCGGCGGCGACGTTGTGGTGAGTGCGCCGACCGTCGATGTCGAGGGACGGACCGTCTACCCCTCTCCGTGGCTCCTCGACCTCCTCTCCGGGACCGGCGCTCGGCTGCACGCCTCTGCCGTGCGCGGTGGGACGGTTGCGCATCCCCGGCTGCGGCCCGCGCGCGCGCCGACCACCTCTGAGCGCGCATCGGCACCGCTGAACATCGGCGAGCGTCGCGAGCGCGAGGCGCTGCGGGCCTATGCGGGAGACCTCGACGTCGCCAGCATCGCCCTGGCGCGGCGCGTGGACCTGCCCCTCGGTCGCGCGCTGCGGGTCGCACGAGCGCGGCGCGCCCCCGAGCTCACAGAGTTCGACGGCAATCTCGACACCGCGGCGGCGGGCTCCGCATTCCTGGCCGGTGGTCTGGCGGCTCGCGACCAGTCGGCGACCGGAGTGGAGCAGTGGGCAACCTGCCCGTTCCATCACCTGCTGGGCCGTGTCCTGTCGGTCGCAGGAACCGACGACACCGACGATGAGCGCTGGTGGCAGATCGACGCCGCCGAGCGCGGCACCCTCATCCACAAGATCCTCGAGGACTTCTTCCGCCACGTTGCGGTGACCGGTGACCCGCCGCCTGGTCAGCCCTACACCGCGGACCACATGACGCGGCTCATGGCCATCGCCGCTGCCCAGTTCGAGATCGCCGAGGAGCGTGGCGTGACCGGTCACGAGCTGGTCTGGGCGAACGAGCGCGCCACCATCCTGAGCGACCTCCGCTCGCTCCTGGTGATCGACGCGGAGACGCGCGCCGACGGCGGCTGGGTTCCGGCCTATCTCGAGCAGTCCTTTGGAATCGAACGCGAGCCGGGATCGTGGCATGCCCTCGAGGTCCGGCTCGCCGACGGGCGCCCCGTGCGATTCCGCGGCTTCATCGACCGGGTCGATCTCGCGCCGGATCGTGCTCGCATCCTCGACTACAAGACCGGCAGGTACGCGCGCACAACAGTCGGCGTCGAGGACCACCTCGATAGCGGCCGCCGCCTCCAGCTCGCGATCTATGCGCTCGCTGTGGCGCAACAGTCGGTGCGGGAGAAACGCCCGGCGCCGCAGACCACCTCGCTCTACTGGTACGCAACCTCTCGTGGCGAGTTCAAGACGACGGAGCTCGACGTGACGCCCGACGTCAAGACGACGCTCGTCGAAGCACTCACCACCATCGACGCCGGCATCAGGGCCGGTTGCTTTCCGCAGGTGCCGGGAGACTACGAGGACTTCCGCGGACGCTGTGCCAACTGCGCGTACTGCGAGTTCGACCCGGTATGCCCGGCTGGCCGCGAGGTTCTGGCCGCAGCCAAGTGGGACAGCACGGCGATGCGACCGTTCGCGGCCCTGGCCCCCGATCCGGGCAGCGAAGGTCCCGACCCTGAGGCTGTGGACGGATGACGCGGACACCCGTCGACCAGGCGCAGCGCGCACGCCTCGTTTCCGATCTGGACATCACCCTGTTCGTGGAGGCGGGGGCCGGGACCGGGAAGACGACGGCCGTTGTGTCCCGGATCGTCGCCTTCGTCGCCGCCGACCGGCTGTCGATGGAGCGACTCGTCGCGATCACCTTCACGGTCGCGGCGTCCGGCGAGCTTCGTGTCCAGATCCGCGAGGGTCTCGAACGGGCTGCCGGCGACGTCGACCGCCCGCCGGTCGCACGGGACCGCTGCGCGGTGGCGGCGAGCGAGGTGGAGCGGGCTCGCATCGAGACCATCCACGCCTTCTGCTCGGCGCTGCTCAGCATGCACCCTCTGGAGGCCGGTCTCCCACCCGACTTCGAGACTCTTGCCGAGCTGTCGGCGACCATCGACGTCCGCGAGCGCTTTCGACGATGGTTCGCCGGCCTTGTGCCGGGTGACCCGGCGAGCGAAGCGGTGCGTCGCGGCCTCCTGCTGGGCATCACGCCCGCGAGCCTCCTCGCCCTCTTCGGCGCGTTTGACGCCAACTGGGACCTGCTCGCGGCGGCGCCACCATGGGAGGGCCAGCTGCCGGGCGGGCTCATCCTGGCGGTGCGGCGTGCCGGCGACGAGCTCGCGTCAGCCATCGCCCGGATCCCTGACTGCCACACGCCGGACAAGCTGTCCGCCCGTCTCGAGGCGTTGCGACCCGTCGCACTCCGCCTCCAGGGTGCGGCCACGGTCGACGAGGCCCTCGCCGCCCTCATCCTCCTGCATCTGTCTCCCAACCTCAACGTCGGCAGCGCCGACAACTGGCGGCCTGGCGTCTGCAAGGCGATCAAGGACGCGATGAGGGAGGTTCGTGAGCAGGCCACCGGGCTCGTCACCGCGTCCCGGACGGCGGTCGTCTGCGGGATCGCGAGGACGCTCCGCGACGTCGTCCTCGCGTATGCGGATGAGCGTCGCGCTCGCGGGCTCGTCTCCTACCAGGACCTCCTCGTCCGCGCGCGCAATCTCGTCCGCGATCATGCCGCGGTCCGGGATGCCCTGCGTCATCGCTGGGACGTCATCGTCGTGGACGAGTTCCAGGACACCGATCCCCTCCAGGCGGAGCTGGCTTTCCTGCTCTCCGGTCGGTCCGGGGCCGACGCCGACCGGTGGCCTGACCTGGCGCTGCGCCCCGGCGCCCTGTGTGTCGTCGGCGATCCCAAGCAGTCGATCTACCGCTTTCGCCGTGCCGACATGGCGCTCTACGCCGCGGTCGAGGAGGCCCTGACCCTCAACCAGATCGACGCCCGCGCCTCGCTCCAGGTGAACTTCCGGTCCGGTCGACGCATCGTGGAGGCGGTCAACGCCGTCTTCGGCGGTGCCGAGGGCCTCATGCGGGCGCCCGCGCAGAGCGGTGTCCAGGCCACCTACGTCGACCTCATCGCCCACGCCCCAGAGATCGACGGCGCCGTCCACGTGTTCGGGGAAGCGCTCGACGTCAGGGCGCCCGAGATGTGGAGACAGGAAGCGAGTTCGACCGCCGCAATCGTCAAGCGCATCCTCGCTGAGGGGTGGTCTGTCGGCGACGGGACGGACGAGGGTCCGCACCCCTGCCGCGCGTCCGACCTCTGCATCCTCATGCCCAGCCGCACCAATCTGCGCAACCTCGAGCGCGCGCTGGAAGGCGCGCAGATCCCTTACGGGCTGGAGAGCGGATCACTCATGGTCGCCACCCAGGAGGTGCGCGACCTCCTCAACTGCCTGCGCGCCATCGACGATCCCACAGACCAGGTGGCTCTCGTCGCGGCGCTGCGCAGTCCCGCCTACGGCTGCAGCGACGTCGACCTGCTCCACTGGCGTGAGGGCAAAGGACGTTGGTCGTACGAGCGGCCCGGGGACGCGGATGGGCCCCGCGTCGCCGCGGCGATGTCGGATCTGCGCGAGATGCACGGCATGCGACACACGCTGTCGGTGGCGGCGCTCGTCGAGACGCTCATCTCACGCCGCCTGCTGCGCGCGGCAGCGGCCGCTGACTGGCGGCCCCGCGAAACGCTCCGCCGCCAGCGCTATCTCCTCGACCAGGTGAGGGCGCTCGGGCGCACCGGACGCGCGACGCTTCACGACGCCGTCGAGCATCTCGAACGCCTGTCGCGCGACCCCCACTACGACAGCGTCATCGCGGACGCGGACGACGAGGACTGCGTGCGCGTGATGACCATCCACGCAGCGAAGGGCCTGGAGTTCCCTGTCGTGCTCGTCACGGGTCTCGGCCGCAAACCGCCGGATCACCGCGCCCAGATCGCGTCGAACCGGGCCGACGGCCGAGTGGAGGTCCAGGTCTCCAGGGACTTTGCGACGTCGGGGTGGGCGGAGCTGGAGGCGCGGGAGACGGCGATGCACGAGGCCGAGCGGGTCCGCCTTCTCTACGTCGCCCTCACGCGCCCCCGCGACCACCTGATCATCAGTCGCTACCGCACCTTGAACGCAGGGGACAAGACCGACATCCACGCGCTCGACATGCGTCTTCGTACTGTGGGCGGGATTGCCGTCCTGGACCCCGCTTACCCGCCGACCGGCGCCGTCCGGCCGGCGGTGCCGGTCGAGGTCGAGATGGATCCCGAGGCCCACCGCCGCGCGGAGGACATGTGGATGGCACGGCGCGCTGAGCTCGTCGCCGGCTTCAGCTCGCTGCGTGCGACGACGGCGACGGCGGTGGCGCATGAGCCGGACGAACCCAGCCCGGACGCCTCCGGCGACGTCGCCGCGCGCCGGCGGGGACGCGGCGGCACCAGCCTCGGTCGAGCTGTCCATGCCGTCCTCCAGGTCATCGACCTGCAGTCGCTCCAGGGCAACGCCGGACACGCCGCTGTCCAGGCAGCAGCAGAGGCGATCCCCGAGCGTGCGCTCGAGGTGGAACGCCTCGTCCGTGCGGCCTGTAGCTCGGAGGCCGTGCGTCGCGCGGCCGCCTCGCGTCATTGGCGAGAGCTCCCGGTCGGTGCGACGGTGGACGGCGTCATCGTCGAGGGCTTCATCGACCTGCTGTACGAGGATCCCGACGGCCGCCTTGTGGTCCTCGACTACAAGACGGATGCCGTCACCGCAGGCGGCGTCGACGCGCGCTTGGACAGGTACCGTTTGCAAGGCGGCGCGTACGCGCTATTGACGCGGCTGGCGACGGGGCGGGAGGTCGCCCGGATCGAGTTCGTCTTCGCCGCCGCGGGGCAGACGCGCACCATCACAGACATCGATGGCGTCGTCGCTGAGGTTCGGTCGGTGCTCGCCGGTGGCGGGGCCTGACCGCGGGGCGTGTGGCCCTTCAATCCCGAGATCAAAATTGGCGGAGGGAGAGGGATTCGAACCCTCGAGGGCTTGGCGGCCCTTGCACTTTTCAAGTCGCAGAACCCCCCGTCCGGCTGGGCCCTTCCCCCTGGGTTCCGAGTTCGCGAACGGGCCCGCTTGTCCGGCTCGTCGTCTTCCGACCCCTTCCCGTGACTGTCGGGGTGACTGTCCCTCGGGGATGGTTACGAGGGCCTCAGCGCCCGGTCCATGGCAGCAGCCGCGTCGTCCATCAGCGTGGGCATGACGTGCGAGTACGTGTTCAGGGTCAGCGTGATGCTGGAGTGACCGAGCACTTCCATGACCACGCGGGCGGGTACCCCCTGGGCAAGCAGCAGCGAGGCACAGCTATGGCGCAGGTCGTGGAACCTGACCTGGCGCACGCCAGCACGCCCGAGCGCTGCGTGGAAGGCCGCGGTGACCATGGAGCCGTCCAGGGGGGTTCCGATGGTCGTCCGAAAGACGAGGCCCGACGTTGTACCACTGACACGTCCATCGCTCACGCTGTAAATCGGCACCGAGTCGACCCACCGCCCCCCGGCGAGGAGCTGCTCCTCGAGCTGCCGCCGACGGTGCTCCCGCAGCGCCGCCACGACCGCCTCGGGGAGCACGACCTCACGTCCCGACTTCTTGGTCTTGGGGTCGATCAGCACCAGCTGGCCCTTGACGCGCTGGAGGGCATAGCGGACCCGGAGCCGACGGGCATCGAGGTCAACGTCCTCCCAACGCAAACCGAGGGCCTCTCCACGGCGAAGCCCGACGGCCAATGCCACGCGGTACAACGCTTCGAGCCGGTCGCCTTGCAGTGAGTCGAGGAACTGCCGCGCCTCCTCGGGCTGCAGCGACGTCACCCGCCGCTCATCCTGACGCACCGGGTCGGTGAGCTCCGCCGCGTTGAACGTCACCAGGCGGCGCTGGACCGCAGGGCCGAGGGCTGCCCGTAAGACGGATCGCAGGTCGTGGACTCGAGCGGCCGAACTGCCGGCCTTCAGGCGCCGCTGGAGCATGGCGTCCACGTCCTCGGCACGCAACCGCTCCAGACGTATGCGGCCGAGCTCGGGGATCAGATGGTGGTCGACGATCCCGCTGTAGTTGCGGAACGTCGAGGGCTTGAGCGACCGCTCGCGGTTGGCGAGCCAGGTCGACAGGTAGTCGCCGAGTGTGATGGGACCAGCCGTGGGAAGCATCCCGGTCTGCCGATCGCGGAGCAGCTTCGTGAGCCGCTCGGCCACCTCCTTGCGGGAGGTGCCATACACCGTCTTGTAGCGGCGCCGCCGCCCCTGTGGTGTGTCCACGTAGCCGAGATCGAGTTGTCCGACCCAGCGCTTGTCCTTCTTGCGTTGGAAGATGCTGCCCTCTCCGGGTCCACGCCTACTGGCCATCGTCGTCGCACGCGTTGACCAACGACACAGGGGCTAAGTTCCTCGTGTTGCCCGACAACTTCGGCGCCCGCTTCTCCAACCTCCCCGTCGGCGACGACCGCACGCTCCGGTCGATCGACTGGCGCGTCGGTGTGTACGACCCACAGATCACGTTCGAGAGCTGGGGAACCGAGTGATCGCTCCAACGCACATTGGAAATTCACAAGGCGCGCGTCGCGCACCGCCCCCACGGCTCAGTCGGTTGGGCGGCGCTCATCGCACTAGCCTAACCAAGGAAACCATGTCGTCGAGCCCGTGGTGAGCGGCGAGCAATGGTCGCTGATCATCTTCGGCGTTAGGCCCGCCGCCTGACCAGGGGGATGGGAACGGGGGGTCGAGGGTCGTGGCGGCGGTCAGGTCCGGGCCACTTCCTACTCGCGCGGCGCTCAGCTACGCCTCGGCTGTCTTGACCGCTTCTCCCTTGACGCGATCTGCCGCGCGGACCGCTTCTTCCTTGAGAAGATCGGCGTCTTTCTCGATGCCGGCGACGGCGTCACGCGCACCCTCGAGCGAGCGGATCAGTTCATCGAGCTTGAGCTGCATCGCGGTGGCATCCTTGTTCTGTGTGTGCTGCACACAGAAGACCATGATGAATGTGACGATGGTGGTTCCGGTGTTGATCAGCAGCTGATAGTTCTGGTCCTGCACGCCGAAGTGGGGAAGACCACCGAGCCACAAGCCGACGAGCGCGATCGCGGCGAGGACGGCGATCGGGCTCCCGAGCCTCTCGGTGATCCCATCGATGAGGCGGCTTGCGGCTCTCACCATTCTCCTCCTAGGTTTTGCGTCTCCGAGGTGAGCAGGCCCTTGTTGAAATGGGCGCTCGCCCCGCTCAGACTGTCGGCGAGCGGGTCATCAGGTGGTCGAGCCCGGTCAGTGGCGCGTCACTGAATCCTGCCCGATCGTTCGGGCCGGCATGTGTCGCGGGAAACTCCGCTTCACTACTGCAGTATCTGGGCGGGGCTGTCTGGCGGTGCTGTGATCGCAGTCGGAGTCGCCACAGCGCTGCGAGGTCCGGGCGGTGACCGGGCGGCCGCCGGGGCCGCCCAAGGACACGCTCCTCGGTAGTGCCTCAGACGCCGCGCCCGCCGGTGCGTTGCACTCGGCGGGCGCGGTCGGAACCGACCACGGCCTTGGCCTAGATCTCGTCGATCGTGGCCCCGCGCGTGGGGTGGCCGTCGACGTATGTGCGCCGGCGCCCGAAGTAGCCCGGGCCTCCCCACGAGGACCAGAAGATCATGGAGAGGAGAACGCCGAAGGCGCCGACGCCGAGAAGGATCAAGCCAATGGTGTGGATGTCGACACCGCTGGTCTGGTTGAAGTTCACGGCAAACGCGAGGACTGCGCCCACCGCAATGAGAAAGATGCCTACTCCGAGACCCATCTTGCCAACCTCCCTTACAGACTCGCGCCGCTGCGCGTATGGCTGAACGCCAGGATCGCTGCTAGCACGAGCAGCAGGAACAGCAGCGGGTGTATGGCGATTCCCCCTCCCAGGGCCAGCAGGACGACGATCAACGCGAGGATCAGTAGCATCTTGGTAGCCTCCTGTAACCTCCCTTTTCCAGGTGCATATACCGATAGCATACCCATCGAAATTTTGTCAAGTCGTTGGTGTGGTGCGAGGTCGACTTGGGCCGGGCATCCCAGTCCCGACGGTGCCGAGGGGGTCGCTCCAACAACGCTATCGCCAAGCTATCGCCAACGAGTTCGGCATCCGAGACTGCGCTCCGGCGACTCGCTCCCAACCGCACCCGCACGCGCTGGTGTTGCGCGCCTGGGCCGAGGCGTTACGACGGGTGGCCGAGGACCATGAGCGGCAGGCCGACGCCATCGTAAGGGCGGCCTGCCGCCATATGCGGCGGAAGGAAGAGCCGCCCACCTGCGCCGCCTTCAGGCCCGGGGTGTGGTCAAGCTGGTGCGCTAGGTCGGCCCGGGCATAGAGACGGTCCCTGAACCTGAACCACTCGTCCTCGGCGCTCATTTCGCTCGGGCTGCCGCCGAACAGCTTGTCGCCCCCTGGTAGCGGCGGGGGTATGCCCTCGGCAAGCGAGAAAACCTCCTCGAGCAGGTAGCCAGCATCCTCCGCCAGTGCGTCGTCGTCGCATGCGCGCAAGGCGACGGAACAATGGGCTCGCAGCGCCTTCAGCATGTCTTCGCTGCGCTCAAGGAGAGCTCGGCCGCTGCGATGGTTGAGCTTGTCCTTTGGGTCATAGACCAGGATGGCGGGAAGGTTCATTGCCGGGTTCCTCCTAGGTCACCGAGTAAGTCCTCCATCAGCCGCGCCGCCTCGCGGTGCACTCAGAGGCCTCCTGACCGAAAGCGTCGCCGGCCTCATCGACCGCATCCCCGCCCGGCCCTTCCCCCGAGAGCGCGACTGCGAGGCCCCCAGCCCGTTCGAAGATGCGTGGGACGAATGGGCGGCCGATGTCCTGTGCGCCGAGGGCATGGCCGCAGACCTGCGCAGCCGCCTCGGCGTCCGGGGCGATGTGCTGCCACTGCTCCAGCCCGCAGGGGCAGTGCGTGGGTGAACCCGCCTACTTCTCCTTGTCTTTGGGCGGCCTGGGGTAGAGCTTGCCGTCGAACTGGGGAGTCTCCGCGAAGGCGGGATACGCGACCCGAGCATCGGCCCACGGTATCCCGTCGTCCTTACGGCAGAGAGGGCATCGAGGCGACGCGGACCGCGTCGCCTCAAACGCGCGTTCACACGTCGGGCACCAGTACCAAGCCCGCGCCTCCTTCGTCGCCACGGGACCCTCCTTGACTGTACGGTGACTGTCTAACGCGCTCCGCTGAACCGCCGGCGGGATGTCTCAACCGGGCGGATCTGATCTCGAAATTGGCGGAGGGAGAGGGATTCGAACCCTCGAGGGCTTGGCGGCCCTTGCACTTTTCAAGAGTGCTCCGATCAACCACTCCGGCATCCCTCCGGGGCCGTCCGCGCGGAGTCTCCCACAGCCCCGGCCGCGTGGGCGAGGTTCGGAGGCCTCCGTCCTATACTCCGATGACCCCTGTGGGGAGGTGGCTGAGTGGCCGAAAGCGCCCGCCTGCTAAGCGGGTGAGGGGTGTCAAGCTCCTCCGAGGGTTCGAATCCCTCCCTTCCCGCCGCCGTTCCGCTCCCTGGCGTCCGCCGGGCTGGGCGGCCACCATGCCTGGAGCGACCTGTGCAGTCTCAGCCCCGTGTGGGCGCCGGCCTCGATTCCCGCCGCACGCGGCGTTTCAGCGTCGCCCTCGTCGGCCTTGTCGGGGTACCACTGTCCGCCTGCGGAGCCGCGGGCGCGAGCACGTCCGAGCCCAACGGGGCGCGGCTGGCGCCGCTGATCGCCCTGAACGGGACCCTGGTGCTGAGCAGCCCGTTCCCGCTCAACGCGAGCTTCACCGACGACATCTCCACCGCCGCCACCGCGGGCGGAACGTGCGCGGAGGCCACCAAGGGCTTCGCGCAGGATGGGTTGCGCTACGAACCCCCGCACAATCCGCAGGGCGTGACCTTCGACACCCTTGATGGCCGCCACCATGCGGTCACCATCACCCTGCACGTGGGTGGATACAACGGCGCCGCCACCTATGGCAAGGCCAACGTCTTCGCGGACGACGGTCTGCAGTTGTTGAGGGTGGACGGCTACAGCTATGGCACGTTCCTGGGAGGTGACGTCGCGATGAAGGTCGCCCCTGACGACTCCGGCCAGCTCACCTTTACCAAGCTGACGCTCATTCCGCCGACACCCGCCGCCGCGACGTCGGGGACGCCGCCACCGCCCACGCTAAAGCCCACGCCGCTCCCCGCGGCCCTGCCTCTGACCGGCACGCTGA
>DATDHG010000167.1:0-9794 GCA_036521675.1 Candidatus Dormiibacterota bacterium | reverse complement strand
AGCTTCGCGAGGTGCGCGCTCGGCTCGCCGAGCTGGCCACCGAGCGCCGCCGGCGCGAGCGCGCCGCCCACATCGCCGGCCGGGCCGCGGTCCGGGCGGCCGCCGGCAGCGAGGCCATGCCCACCCTCGCGGACGCGCTCGCCGCCGCTGAGCTGCCCCTTCCCGACGACCGCCCCCTGCGGGAGGTGCGCGCCTTCCTCAAGACGGGTGGCGAGATCGGCTTCGGGTTCGCCACCCGGGCCGGGATGGTCAGCTTCACCGACGGACGGCGCAGCCGCCAGGCGAGCACCGTCGGCGAGGCAAGGGCGCTGTGGGCGGACGGCTGGGAGCCGGGCGCGCCGGGCGTCCCGGGCGTGCGCGTCCACCTCGCCGGGACCCGGGTGGAGCGCGTCACCTCGCCGGAGGAGGTGGTCATCGAGGTGCGATCGCCGCCAGCCGGCTGAGCGGAGCTCAGATACCGGCTCGTGCCTCGACTCGGCCGTCGGCGATCGCGCGCACGAGCGCCCTGTGGTCCTCCTCGGTCGTGCGCGCGTACGCGGCGGAGTACGCCGCGACGGCGCGTTCGAAGGCGTCGCCGGACCCGAGGTAACCGGAGATCTGCACGGCGTCGCCCGTTCGGGCATGGGCCCGGGCCAGGGCCCACCCGCACAACGCCCCGTGATACGTGAGGTTGCGGTGGTTCATCGTTGTCAGGTCGGAACGCCCCTTGAGATCCCAGAGCTGGCGCACGTAGTACTGCCGCCCGGTGCGCGGCCCCTCGCACCACCCCAGAAAGATGTCGGTGGCCCCTTGGGAGAGGCGTTGACCGGCGACCACGCGGCGGCCATGGTGGCCGAGCTCTGACGCACCTGCGTAGGGCTCGAGGACTGACGCCTGTGCCTCTTTCACCTGCAGGATGATCCGGTCGCCCTTGGGATGGTCCGAGGCCTCCATCAAGCAGATCCAGCACCGCGTACCGACGCTGCCCACGCCTCCGACACGGTGCGCGACGTCGACGATCCGGAAGCGGTCGAGCAGCTCGCGCCGATCGTCCGGCAGCGTCGACCGGTAGTCGTGCAGCATGTGCTCGACCTCTTCGAGATCGTGACCCATGTCGTCGAAGTGGATGACGAGGGGAGGGTCGTCAACAAAGCGCACCGTACCGCCGTCGCCCGTCGTGTACCTCGCCACGGCCCGTCGGTGGTCCTTGCGGGTCGCCTTCCGCACATCGCGTTGGACCCGCGGCACGTCCTTCTTGGGGAAATGCGCGATGACGTCGTCGATCGTCGTGTGGTCGTACCAGAGATCGAGGGCCCGCATCGCGGCGTACCAGGCCATGCGCTCGCGGTAGGAGCGCAGGGTCGTGACCACCGCCTCCTGACACTTCGCGGCACTGAATCCACGCTCGCGGGCCACGACGTTAAGGCTCGCGCCCAGTCGCTTGACATCCCATTCCCATGGTCCGGGCAGCGTCTCGTCGAAATCGTTGATCGAGAAGATCACATTGCGCTCGGGAGTGGCGAACTTCCCGTAGTTGCGGAGGTGGGCGTCGCCACACGCCTGAACCCGGATGCCGGTCGTCGGCGTCGATGACAGGTCGAACGCCATCACCGCGGCTGCACCTCGCAGGAACCCGAACGGCGAGGCGGCCATGCGGCCATAACGGACTGCGATCAGATCGTCGTGGCGCGAGTCGGCTTGGGTTTCGAGGAATGCGATCGGATCGCGCGATGATGCCCCTTGCTCGGCGTGTGCGATCAGGGGCACCATCTCGCGCAGCGCTCGGCCGGCCGCTTGTCGGTCCTCGATCGAATGTGTCATGGCCCGCTTGTGCCTATAGCCGCTCGAAGCGCTCGACGTCGATGACGAAGACGGTCGCTCCCCCCACCTGCACCTCGACCCCGTAGGGGACGAAGAGATCCACCGCCTCGGCGGCCACCGGCGTGGCCATCTCCTCGACGCGGCCGCGGGCCTGGCGCCTCAGCACCTCGATCACCTCATCCACCCGGGCGGCGTCGATGCCGATCAGCAGTGTGGCGTTGCCCCGCCCCAGAAAACCCCCCGCGCTCGCCAGCCGGGTCACAGCGAACCCGGCGCCGGTCAGCGCGTCGCAGCAGGCGCGGGCGTCATCGCCGTTCACCATGGCCACGACCAGCTTCATCGCGGAGCCGCCAGGCGCTCGGCGACCAGGGCGAGGACCGCGGCTGTCACCACCGCCTCGGGGCGGCCGGCGTCCACGCGCGCCACCCGCACCGGCTCGGCCGCGGCGACGGCGGCGAACCCGCGCGCAACGGCGTCGAGGAAGGCCCCGCCGCCAGCCTCCATGCGGTCCAGGGGAAGCTCGCTGGCGTCGCGGCGCCGCAGGGCCACCGCCACGGGCAGCTCCAGGTAGACTGTCAGATCCGGCCACACGTCGCCACAACTCTGCGCGTGCAGACGCCGCAACGGCTCGACCCCCAGGCCCCGGGCGACCCCCTGGTAGGCCAGGGTCGAGTCGACGAATCGGTCGCAGACGACCACAACCCCCCGCGCCAAGGCCGGGAGGACGATCTCCTTGAGCAGTTGCGCCCGAGCGGCGACCAGCAGGAGCGCCTCCGCCCAGGGGTCGAGCGACGCGTCCCAGCGGCGGTGGAGGACCATCTCCCGCACCTCGCGACCGAGGCCGGTCGCGCCTGGTTCGCGGACGCTGACGACCTCGCGACCCTGGGCGCCCAGCCAGGCGACCAGGGCCTCGACCTGGGTGCTCTTCCCGGCTCCGTCGATGCCCTCGAAGGAGATCAGCCGGCCGGCCCAGGACCGGCCGGGACCCGCCGCCGCCTCACCCAAGCGCCTCGTCTCCCGCGCCGACGATGCGCAGGCGGCGGTTGGGCTCACTGCCCAGGCTGTGCGCGCTGAGCTCGTGCTGCTCGACGAGCTGGTGCTGGAGGCGGCGGACGTAGGCGTTCTGCGGAGCCAGCTCGACGTCGTGGCCCGTGGACTGGACGCGGCCGATGGCCTCCAGCGTCTCCTGGAGCGCGGTCTCCGTGGGATCGGGCGGCTCGACGCCGTAGACCCGGGCGAGGGCACCCTTGATCTGCGCGACGGTGTTGCTGCGCAGCACCTGGATGGGGATGCCGGTGGACTCGGCGGTGCGGACGGGCGAGTCCTTGCGCCGGTAGTAGCTCTTCAGGGTGAGCACGGTGTCGGCGTCGTCCACATGGTGCTGGATGCGCACCGGCAGGCGCAGCTCGCGGACCGCCTGCTCGAGGTAGGTTCGTGACACTCCGTACGGAAACACATTGAGTGGTTGGTGGGGCTGGAGGCCGCGCGCCTCGCGGTACTCGCGCTCGCGACCCTCCCAGGCCACGGGGACGGCCTCGGTGCCCGGGCGCAGCGAGCGGCGCGGCCGTTCCGCATCCCAGCGGCCGCGGCCCCGCCGGGTGCCGCGATCGCGCTCGCGAACGCCGCCTCCGCCGAAGGCGGGATATTCCAGGATCGACGCCGGCGGCGGTGGTTCCTGCACGCGCGAGACGATCGCTCCGGTGGCGTCGCGCATGCGCATCTCGGCGGCCTTGGCACGGCCCCGCAGGGCCTCGTCGACGACCTCGTCGAGGGGCATGTGGATGGTCATGCGGTCGCGCTCGTGCAGCTCGACGAGCACGTCGAAGGTGGGCGGAGCCTTGCGCTCGAGCACCGACTTCTGAGTGCCGCGCCGGCGCGCCTCCTCGTCGGAGAGCGTCACCGACTGGATGCCGCCGAGCAGGTCGTTGAGGGTGGGGTTGACCATGAGGTTGTCGAGGGTGCGGCCGTGCGCGGTGCCCACCAGCTGAACGCCGCGCTCGGCGATGGTGCGCGCAGCCACCGCCTCCAGCTCGGTGCCGATCTCATCGATGACGATGACCTCGGGCATGTGGTTCTCCACCGCCTCGATCATCACCGAGTGCTGCATCGCGGGCGTGGTCACCTGCATGCGGCGAGCCCGCCCGATCCCCGGGTGGGGGATGTCGCCGTCACCGGCGATCTCGTTGGACGTGTCGATGATCACCACCCGCTTGCGGCACTCCTCACTGAGCACGCGGGCACACTCGCGCAGCATGGTGGTCTTGCCGATGCCGGGGGCGCCGAGCAGCATGATCGACCGGCTCGACACCACGATGTCCTTGATGATGTCGATGGTCCCGGTGACGGCGCGGCCGACGCGACAGGTCAGGCCGACCACCCGGCCCGCGCGGTTGCGGATGGCCGAGATGCGGTGCAGGGTGCGCTCGATGCCCGCGCGGTTGTCGTCACCGAAGGCGCCCACTCGAGCGGTGACGAACTCCAGGTCCTCGGCGGTGACGGGGCGGTCGTCGAGCAGCATCTCGCCCCTGTCGAAGCGCGCCTCGGGTTCACGGCCGAGGTCGAGGACGATCTCCAGCAGCTCGCCACGGTCGGCGGGAAGGCGCCGCGCCGCCGTCGCGATGCGGGGTGGGAGGGCGTCGATGAGGAGGTCGAGCTCCTCGGTCCATGCGGGTCCGTAGGGCGTCATCTGAGCGACGATCTCGAGCTCCTCTGAGGGTTGGCGTGGGACGGAGCAGAGGGCAGGGGGATGGGGATGGGCGCCGGGAGGCTGCGCGCCAGCCCGGCGTGCGCGAAGGCGTGCTTCTTCTTCTTCTCGCGCACCGGTTCGGGAGCACGCACGCGCACCGCCAGGTCGCGCACCAGCAGGAGCTGGCTGCCGAAGACCTCGAACCCGCGGCGCTGCAGCGAGCGGATGAGCTCACTGTCGTAGTGGCGCAGCACGCACGACACCGGCCCCGGCGCGAGGTGCGCCAGCGCAGCGTCGACCACCTCGTCACGCAGCCTGGCGTCCTGGCCGTCGCACATGAGGCAGAGCAGCGCGGGGCGTACCTGCGACGCCGCCCGCACCCCGGCCCACGCCACCACGCCGGGGCGCTCACAGACCAGGTGGCGCATGTCATCGCGCCCCAGCCGGGTCATGCAACCACCCTGGAACGAGGCCATCCACGCTTTCTGCGACGGGCCCTCGACGTTGTGGACGTGCGACGGGGCGGTGCGCAGGTAGAGCAGGTGGATGGCACCGACGTCCTCGCGGCGCGCCAGACGCAGCACCGGCTCGGCGGCGCTGAGGCGCGGGGCTCCGCCGCTGTCGTCACGGAACAGGATCTGTTCGGTGGCGTACTGTGAGAACCCCTGCTCGAGGAACAGGCCGAGCAGAGGATGACCGAGCGGCACGCGCACCATGTAACGGGTCACGCTGTGCTCGACACCCTGGTTGACGAGCGCCTGCAGCAGCGGCGCGCCGGCGAAGTGGCCGCGCGCGGTGGGCGCCACGCAGAGGTTGGTGACGTGCCAGGCCTTGGGCTGTCCCGGGACGCCCTGAGCGGCGATGAAACCGGCGAGGCCGCCCTCCCCGTCCTCGGCGACGAGCAGCGAGGTGCCCGAGTCGGTCACCGGAACCAGGCCGCTAAGCGCCTTGCTGACGCCGTACCACAGCCGCACCAGTGTGGTCTGCGGGACCGGGCTGTCGGCGCCGGCGATGGCGGCGCCGGCACCATCATCCTCCCTCGCCACGGCCTCGCGGTGGAGCTGTTCGATACGACCGAGGTCGCGGAAGGAGGCGCTGCGAACGTTCATCGGCGGCCGCGCCGCGGGGCTCGCGGCGTCACCAGGCCCTCATGGGTCGGCGCTGCTCGGTGGCGAGCCCGCTGAACGCGAATCCCACAGTCGAGGAGTGTACCCCCACTCAGCCGGTTCGAGCGGGGACGGGATCCTCCCCTCGCCGGAGCAGCAGGACCAGCTCCCCCAGGAACCACGTCAAGGCCAGCGCCGGCAGTGAGGTGAGCTGGAGCCAGGGCCACCAACCGGCGCTGTGGCTGCGCTCGACGAGCCCGGCGAAGGAGGTCCCGGTGAGCAGCGGCGGCGCCACCACGGTCACCACCATCACCAGGGTGATCAGCGCCGCGCCGAGCCGTCCCGGGCGGACCACTCCGGCGGCGAGCAGGCCCGCGCACGCGGCGACGGGGATGATCAGCTGCACCCATTGCTCGTACCAGGCGAACGGGGCCGCGAGGAGCATCACGGCCACCCCCGCGCCGAACTCCGCCCCGCGCACCTCCCTCCGAATCAGCCCGGGCCGGACCTGCCAGGCGACCGCGGCGACGGCGACGACCCCCAGCCCGACCATTAGGGGGTGGAGGAGCGGAACGGCGGGATCGAGGACCAGGACCCGGCGCATCAACAGGCGGTTGGCCACAGCACTCCAGGTCTGGTCGAGGATCCAGCCGTCGTCGCGGCTCATCAGCGGGAACACCTGGGTCACGAACACCCGCGTGGTCTCGAAGCCGAGGGCGACCACGCCGGCGACCACTGTGGCCAGCACGGTCGCGGCCGCCGCGATCAGCCCGCGCCACCAGCGCCTGCGCACGAACAGAGCGAGGAGGACGACCGGGCCCAGCTTGATCGCCGCCGCCAGGCCGATGAGGCCGCCGCAGCGCACCTCGCGGCCACCGGCCCAGTCGCGCGCAGCCAGGGCCAGCAACAGGAAGACGACGCTGTTGATGTTCCCGTGCCAGAGGTTGTAGGTGGCCGGCACGAAGAGGGTGGCGGTGAGGATGGCGATGGGCACCCGTGGCCAGGTGGCGGGCAGGAAGGTGCGCGCGGTCACCACGCAGCCGGTGACGGAGGACGCCAGCAGGAGGAGGACCCACACGGCCTGCGCCGGCGCCTGCGCCGTCACGGCGAAGGGGCGGAGCAGCACCGCCACGAAGGGCGGATAGACGAACGGGAGGCCGTGGGTCAGCTCGTTGGCGGCAGCGAGCGCCGGTCCGTAGGGGTTGGCGCCCGCGGCGGCCAGGCGGGCCCCGCTCAACAGCTCGCCGAGGTCGTCGAGCTGACCTGAGAAGGTGCCCCGCAGCGCGGGGAGCACGAACGTCAGCAGCGCCGCCGCCCCGGCCGCGATGGCGCCCACGCGGAGCACCAGGAGGAGCGGACGGCGCCAGGTCGCCGGGAACGTCGCCCCCAGGGTCGACGCGCGAGAGGCCATCGCGCCCGATGCTACGTGGGCCGCGCCGTCCACTCCCCGGCGTTACCCCACTGCGTCCGGCGCTCGACGCCGCGCGTGCGCCCGGGGTCGCACCGGGTGGTTCCGACGGGGTGCCAAAGCCGTCAAGGCCCGGGCCCGAGCGCCTTGTCGCGGGTATACCCGGGGCCGATGCTCCGACCTCGGCCCTGGCTGCTGGCGTGGGTGGCCCTCGCAGCCGGCAACGCGCTGGCCCAGCCCCTGCGAGCGATGCGCGACCTGGCCGAGACCGACTACGTCTACGCCTTCATGACCGCCGGCCGGATGCTCCATGAGGGCACCTCGTGCCTCTACTGCCACGACGCCGCGCGACGCACCCGGGCCACCTTCATCCAGACCGGCCCCGCGCTGATCAACGACCTCTACACCAACCCGCCGCTCGCCGCCTGGTTGATCCAGCCCATCACGCTGCTGCCGCCGCGGGTGTCCCTCGCGATCTTCCTGGGCATCTCGATCGCCGCCGTCGCCGGTGCGGGGGTCATCCTGGCGACCCGCGTGCTGCCGTCGCGGACGCCGGTGGGGACCCGCTACCTGGTCGTCGCGCTCGCGCTCACCACCCTGCCCGCGGTCCAGGCCCTGGCCATCGTCAACTGGAACGCGCTCCTGGTGCTCGCGCTGGCCGGATCCGCCTGGGCAGCCGTGGGGCGACGGCCGCTTATGGCCGGAGCGCTCGCCTCGATCCTGCTCGTCAAGCCGCAGACGGTCTGGCTGGTCCCCGTCGTCCTGATCGCGAGCCTGGACTGGCGGGCGCTGGCCGGTTTTGCGCTCGGGGCGGCCACGTGGGTGGCGAGCACGCTCCTCATCATCGGGCCCGGGCAGATCGGGGACTGGGTGCACAACGACCTGCCCGCCCACGCCAACGAGGCCCGCCAGACCGTCGGCATCCCCGGGATCGTCGCCGACGTCCTGGGCAGCGGTTCGGCGGGGTTCGCATGCGCCGCGCTTCTGCTCGTACCCGCGGCCGCCCTGGCGTGGCGGTGGCGGGCCGCCCTGCGGCTCGACCTCGCCGGCGCCCTGGGTTTGGCGGTGGCTGCGTCGGCGCTGTGCGCGCCCCACATCTGGCCGGAGGACATGCTGCTCGTGGCCGTGCCCCTGGTGCTCTGGGCGCGGCGGGACGTACCGGCGGCGCTTGCGGGGACCGGGGCGCTGAGCGTTGCCTACCTGCTCGACACCACCCTACCCCTACAGGCCGGGCACTTCGAGGCCCTGGCGCTCGCCGCGATCCTGGTCGGGCTGGGGCGCAGCCTGGTGGCCGGCGCCGCGAACGCCGGGCCCGCCGCAACCCGGCTCCCTCATCGCCGAGCGGCAGCGGCCTCCCCGAGCTGACCTAGCACGCCACCGAGGCGGGGGCAGCGCCGGCTCCAGGCCCGCGCAGCCACAGGGTGCGACCGTGGTCGACCGCGACCATTCGCCAGCCCGCCGCCTGCGCCAGCCGAGCGTCGAGGGGGGCTCCCTGGTCGGTCAGGACCGCGTTGGTCCCGCTCTGGTCGAGAAGCGTGAGGGCGCTCGGAGCCTGGTCGGTCCCCGATGAGATGCGCAGGTCGCTGGCCAGCACCTGGTCGCCGAGCGACACCGACTCGCCGTAGTTGTACACGTGCAGGTGCGGCCATCCTTTCAGGATGAGATAGCCGCTGTCGGCGTACGCGGCATGGACGCGCACGTCCCCCGGGACCGCCGCAAGCACGCGCGCCGAACAGGCAGGATAGGTCGCCGCCTCGGCCGCCGTCGCCGAGTCGCCGGCCACCCGCCCGATCCCGACCACCACCGCGACCGCGGCTGCGGTCGCGACCGCGGCCACCACTGGGGGCCGTAGCCGCACCCGCGGGGCCCGGTGCAGGGCCTCCAGGCTGGCCCAGGCGCGCCCCAGCATCAGAGCCACGCCCGGCACGGCCAGGGCCACCGCCAGTTCGCTGTTGCGAATCGCAAGGAGCGCGGCCGCGATTCCGGCGGTGCCGAGCACCGCGTCGCGAAGCCCGGGTCCGCGGCTGACGCCGGCCAGCAGCGCCCAGGCGACGATCAGCGCGAGCAGCGCCCATGAGGAGGCATCGTGGAAGTTGGGCGACTGCCACTCGGCGATGGGCCGGTGGGAGACGGTCTGTCCGGCGGTCAGTGCGTAGGCGTAGAGGCCGGGGCCGAAAGGGTTGATGCAAGCGGCGGCGCTCGCAGCCAATGTGGCCAGACCGAGGGTGCGAACGCGGGCGGGGGAAGCGGCTCCGGGCAGCCCCAACCGCAGGCGCATCGCCTCCAGCCCGGTCAGCGCCGCCAAAAGGGCGATCCCGTAGATGAACCCGCCGTGGACGTTGGCCCAGACGAGCAGGAGGGCGGGCAGCAGCCAGACGAGGCGCCCGCCACGCAGCAGGTGGCGCTCCGCCACCAGGAGCACCCAGCAGGTCAGCGCGAAACCGAGCATCTGGGGGCGGGGCCCGGCGACGGTCTGGAGCACCTTGGCGCCGAGCAGGATGGACACCGCGATCGCGGGCAGCGGCGCTCCGCGATCGTGGGCGCGCATGGCCAGGGCCACCAGTCCACTCCAAGCCAGCACGCACGTGACGAGGCTCAGGAGCAGCAGCCCACCCGCCCCGTTGAGGACCGCGAAGAGGACCTCAGAACCCCACTCGTGGTAGGTGACGGGGTTGCCCGCGGCGGTGTAGCTGAACAGCTCCGTGCGGGGCACGGCGTGGTGGTCGAGGATCCATTGCCCGACGCGCAGATGCCACCAGAGGTCGGGATCGTCGAGGACGGCGAGCAGGGGGAC
>DATDHG010000166.1:0-11179 GCA_036521675.1 Candidatus Dormiibacterota bacterium | reverse complement strand
CTCGTTGAGGTTGGCGGCGGTGTCCCAGCCCCAGTAGAGGAAGACGGAGATCACCACGCCACTGGCCAGCACGGTGACGCTGCCGAAGTCGCGCGGGTTGAGCCAGTCCCAACCGAAGGACGAGCCGCCGGTCTGCTTGAGACCCCAGAACCCCAGGGCGAGAACGATTATGTACTCGATGCCGCAGAGCACCCATTGCAGCTTGGCCGCGACCTGAATGCCCACGGCGACCATGAACGTCACGAAGACCAGCCACATCAGGCCCACCACCGTGGCGGCCGTGGTGTCAGCGGCTTGGAGGTTGAGGCCGAGGAAGCTGTAGATCTGGCGGTTGTTGATCAACGTGAGCGTGGCGGCGCCGGCCTGGGGGCCGGCAAACGCGCAGAAGATGGCGTCGGCCACCAGGATCACCCAGCCGTTCAAGAACCCGAGGTCCGGCGAGAGGATCTTGCTCACCCACGTGTAGGAGGCGCCGCAGTTGGGGTCCTCGCGGTTGAGGTAATAGAAGGCGACGGCGATGCCCATGACCGGAATGAAGCCCACCCAGAGGGCGGCCGGCATCTGCAGGCCCACGGCCACAATCAGGATCCCCAGGGAGGTGGCCACGCTGTACGCCGGGGCCGTGCTGGAGATGGCGATGATGGTGGTGTCGACCAGACTCAGCGCCCCCTTTTTGAGGTGCGGGGCGTCAGGATCCGCCAGCACGGAATCGGTCATCGCGGTATCGGTCATGGGATGCCTCCAACCGAGATCAGACCACCGGGGAGAAACCGCCTTCCGGGTGTCACGGGAGGCAGGGCTCCTACAGAACACCTGTAGGAATCGGCCGAACAGTACGCCGGGCCGGGCGACCCAGTCAAGACCGCGGCGAGGGGATCCATCACACTAGAAAGTCGGCGGCGTGTTCACCCAGAGGAGCCGCGCCGGCTCACTCGAGGCGTTGCGCCAGCGGTGCGGCCGGGTGGAGGGGAAGCAGAGCGAGTCCCCGGCGCCCACCAGGTAGCGCTCCGCGGCGTCGAGGATCACCTCGAGCACCCCGCTCAGCACGAAGAGGAACTCCTCGCCGTCGTGCTGATAGCTGCCTCCGCTGCCGGCCCCGGGCGCGACGATGAAGAGCTGCGGCTCCAGCGCGGTCGCGGCGGGCGCCAGGTCCTCGATGCGCACGCCGGGGATCCCCACGTCGAGGATCCCGGCCTCGCCGCCGCGCACCAGCGCGCAGGCCGGCATCCCGGTATCGCGCAGCGAACCGACCGTGATGTCGAGGGCGCCGGTCAGCTTCTGAAGGGTGGCCAGCGAAACGTGGGCATGGCCGTGCTCGATCGCCGAGACGTGCGAGGCGGCGACCGCGGCCCGTTCGGCGAGGCCGCGCAGCGAGAGCCCCCGCGCCTGGCGGGCGGCGCGCAGACGGGTGCCCAGGTGGACCTCACCGGCGCCCGGAGGAGCCGCCTCCGCCGGGGCGCGCCGCGCGGCTGCGCTCTGGGCGCGAATCAGCGCCAGCGGCCGGCGGTGCTCCTCACGGATGTCGCGGACCTCGTGCAGGCGCCGCAGGTCGGCGCTGTCGTAGCGGCGGTGGCCGGCGCTGGTGCGCCGGGTGGCGACCAGCCCCTGGTCCTCCCAGAGGCGCACAGTCGAAGGACTCACCCCGACGATGCGGGCGGCCTCGCCGATGGAGTACTCGCGGGGGATCTCAGTCTCCTCCAGCCGGGTGGCGCCGGTGGAGCGCAGAGTAGATCACGCGCGCGAGGTCCGTGCGCCGAAAGCTACCGGTGTTCTGTAGCTTGCCCGGCTCGGCCGCTGGGGGCCTCAGCCGGCCGTTCGGCGGGCTGCGGCGGCACCCCCTCCGCGGGAGCCGGCGCGGCGGCGGCCCGGGTCCGGGCCCGGCGCTCGCCCAGGATGTAGCGCGAGATCACCAGGCGCTGGATCTCGGCCGTCCCCTCCCAGATCTGGTAGATCTTGGCGTCGCGCATGAAGCGCTCGACCGGGTACTCCTTGATATAGCCGTATCCACCCAGGATCTGCACGGCGTCGATGGTCACCTCCATGGCGACGTCGCCGGCGAAGAGCTTGGCCATCGAGCCCTCGGCACGCGTATAGGGGATGCCGTTGGCCGTCATCCAGCCGGCCCGCCAGGTCAGCAGCCGGGCGGCGTCGACCTTGGTGGCCATGTCCGCAAGCTTGAAGGCGATGGCCTCGTGCTTGGCGATGGGCTTGCCGAACTGTTCGCGTTCGAGCGCGTAGCCGAGCGCGAACTCGTAGGCCGCCCGGGCGATGCCGAGCGCGCCCGCGGCGATGGCCGGACGCGTCGCCTCCAGCATCAGCATGGCGCCGATGGCGCCGGGACCGGTGGGGTTGCCGTGCCGGTCGTAGCCGAGGCGGTTCTCCTCGGGGACGAAGCAGTCCTCGAAGATCACCTGCGCAGTGTGCGAGGCGCGTACCCCGAGCTTGCGCTCCTTGCGGCCCTGCCGCATCCCCGCGGTTTCCTTCTCGATCACGAAGCCGGCGATCCCGGCCGCCCCCTGGCTGGGGTCGGTGTTGGCGAAGGCCACCTGGAGGTCGGCGATGCCGCCGTTGGTGCAGAACTGCTTGGTGCCGTTGAGCACGTAGCCGCCGTCGACCTGGCGCGCGGTCGTCCGCAGCGCGAGCGAGTCGGAGCCGGAGTCGGGCTCGGTCAACCCCATCGCGGCCAGGCGCAGTTCCTTGGGATCGCAGAGCATGCCGATCCATTTCTCCTTCTGCTCCTCGGTCCCCATGGCCACGATGCCCGCCCCGGCGAGCCCGCTGGCCATGATCGAAACCGCCATGCCGGCATCGCCCCAGGCCAGCTCCTCCTGCAGGATCAGCTCGGTGATGAAGTCGATCCCGCCGCCGCCGTACTGGGTGGGGAAGGCGGCGCTGGCGCCGATGCCCAGCGCGTGGGCCTTGCGCATCACCTCCCAGGGCGTCTCCTCGTGCTCATCGTGGTAGTCGGCCTTGGGGCGCATCTCCTTCTCGGCGAACTCGTGCGCGAGGTGGCGGATCTCCTCCTGCTCCTCGGTGAGGCTGAAGTCGAGAGCCATGATGCCGTGAACCTCTAGTCGCGACTGACGAGCCGGACGCTCGCCCGACCGTTGGTGAGCACGCGGTCGCCGCGGTCGCTGAGCGCCTCCAGCTCGAGGCCGGCCATCCCGGCCGCGACGTCCACGTCCGCGACGCGGCCCGTGCAGGTGATGGTGTCGCCGGCGATCAGCGGCCTCGAGAAACGGACACTGATGGACGCAACTCGGTCGTATCCGCCCGCCCAGGCGGCCACCGCCTCGGTGAGGATGGCGAGGGTGAGCATGCCGTGGGCGATGGGCGCGGGGAAGCCGAAGGCGCGAGCCACGTCGGGGTCGGTGTGGATGGGGTTGGGGTCGCCAGCGGCCGCGGCGTAGGCCGTGATCTGGTCCTGCGTGACCGTGCGGGTCAGCGGTGCGAGCGCGCCTCCGACCGTGACGTCGGCCGGCGCGAGCGGGCTCATGCGGGCGCCCCCGCGGCAATCAGCAGGGCGCGACCGCTCACCACCGGCTCGCCCGAGGGTCGATGCGCCTCCATCGTCACGGTGACGAACCAGCGCCCCCGCCTGGCGGCCACGCCGACGATCTCGGCGGTGGCGTCCACCGTCTCCCCGGGCACCGGGGCGGCGGCGAACTCGAAGCTCTGCTCGGCGTGGACCAGACCGGCCAGCTCGAGTCCCACCTCGGGATCCAGGAAGATCTGTCCCAGGGTGGGAAAGAGGCAGTAGACGGCGGCGTAGGTGGGCGGGATCGGCCCCAGCGCGGCGACCGGGTCGCTGCCGGCGACGGCGGCGGCGAAGCGAGCTGCCCCGGCGGACTCGATGACCTGGCCCGGGGCCTGGTACCGGCGCCCCACATGCGTCGGGTCCGGCATGTCTCCTCCTGTCCCCTGCTCGGCCTCGAGGCCCTGCCGGCTGCCCGGGCGCCCAACGTTGACATCCGTGTCAGTTTCCGGGCCGACTATAACGCGGTGCAGCACGGCTGTCAAACGGAGAATAACGCAACGCGTCAGGGCAGGGGGGGCGGGGGCAGGGGGCGGACGTCGCCGGGCCGGTTCCAGTTCTCGAAGCTGGTTGCGCCGGGGTCCGCGGGCCGCCAGTCCGGCTCCCCGACGACCAGCACTGCCAGGGCCGCCAGCCCCTCCTGCAGAGCCTGCGCACCGGCGAGGGCGGCGGCCTGCAGGAGCCCCCTCGCCTCTCGACGCATCACCAGCGGGAGCGGCTCCAGCCGCCCCGCGGCGTCCGCGCACGCCGCCGCCTGCACCCCGGGGCCGGCATCGGCGAGCAGCTCGAGAAGCAACCCCACCAGCCCCGGCTCGACCGCGGGCATGTCGCAGGCCACCACCACGATGAAGTCGGTGCTCAGGGCCTCCGCGCCGGAGACCAACCCGGCCAGCGGGCCCGCGCCGGGATGCGGATCGAGGACGACCGGAGCGTCGATACCAGCCACCGCGCGCCCGGCCAGGACCACCTCGCCGCACAGCGGCCGCAGCGCCAGCACCGGGCGCAGTGCCAGCGGCACCCCGCCCGCATCGAGGCCGGCCTTGTCGGCGCCCATCCGCGCGCTGGCCCCCCCCGTCAGCAGCAGCAGGCCCACCCTGCGCGGGGACGGCCGGCTCACGCCCGCGTGAGCGCCAGGTGGACGCGGGTCGCGCCGACCTGGGCGCCCGACCAATTGTGCATACGGCCGGCGGCGAAGGTCGCGAGCGCCGGCGGAAGCTCACCCTCGATCAGCCCGGCGGCCTGGAGCAGCGCCAGGGCGACCGGCGGACCGGCGTCGCCCGACCCGGCCTCGAGCTTGAGCGCCACGGCCGGCGCTCCCGGGTCCCGCCCCACCGCCACCCAGACGGCGGCGCCCCCCACCTTGCAGGTGAGCCGATCCCCCAGGGCCGCGAGCACGGCGGTGTCGAAGCGGCCCATGCCCGCGACCAGGTGGGGATGAGCGGCCATCGCCGCCTGGCAGCGGCGGAAGCCCGGGTCGTGCAGAGCCGCGAGCCTGAAGCCGCGTGCCAGCGCCCGCAGCGGCACCCCATAGGTGGGCAGCCCGCAGCCGTCGATGCCCCACGGCGCGCCGCCCAGGTCGACACCCAGGTGCTCCGACATGACCCCCGCGATGCAGCGCTGCAGGGGATGCTCAGGGTGGCTGTAGCCCTCCACCGCGAAGCCGCCGACCACGCAGGCGGCCACCATGGCGGCGTGCTTGCCGCTGCAGTTGTTGTGGATCGGCCCCGGTTGCCGGCCGGCCGCGGCGAGCGCCCGGGCGGCCTCGGCCGAGCCCGGCCACTGCGGGCCGCAGGCCAGAGCGCTCTCGTCCCGGCCCGTGCGGGCGAGCAGGCGCCGGGCCGTCGCGACGTGGATCTCCTCGCCCTGATGCGAGGCGCAGGCCAGGGCCAGCTCGTCGTCGCCGGCGCCGAGGGCGTCGCACGCGCCGGTGCGCAGGAACCCCTGGGCCTGCAGGGGTTTGACCGAGCTCCGCAGTGTGGTGACGACCTCGGGGTCGCCGCACCAGGCCTCCACTGAGCCCTCGGCGCCGACCGCGACCGCGTGGCCGCGGATCACGCTCTCCAGCACGTCACCGCGCCACACCTCGGCGAGCACCAGCGGCGGCGAGCCCGGCATCAGGGCGGCGGTGCGTCGCCGGAGCGACCGGTGTCTACGCCGAGCCCCGCCGGTGGGGTCGTCGCGCCCGGGGGGGCCGGGTCCGTGGCGTCATCCGGTCCCTGGTTGCGGCCGAGGCGCTCCTTGACCATCTCCACGGGGCTGCGCTTGAAGAGGCGGAACTCGCCAAGGATCTCCTCCCGCCTCTCCTCGCTGTAGAGGTCCTGACGGCTCGTGGCGTAGAGCTCGGGGCTGTGGGCGCGGACATCGCCCACCGCGGCCCGGATGAAGACCGCCGCCAGGCTGCACAGTGGCACCGCGAACAGCGCCCCCACGAACCCGCCGACATCGATCCCCGCGAAGACCGCCAGGAGCGCCACCAGAGGATGCAGCTGCACGAACTTGGCCTGGATCCGCGGGCCGAGGACGTACCCCTCGATGACGTGGATGAAGATGAACAGCACCACCGTCGCCAGCGCCAGGTTGACGCTCACCGTCAGCGCCAGGAGCAGCGCGACGGCGCCGCCGACAAAGGGGCCGATGATGGGGATGAGTTCGAAGACCCCCGCCGCGGCCGCGACCACCAATGGGTAGGGAACGCCGATGATGGCGCAGCCGACGCCCGCCATCGTCCCGATGACCAGGGCGAGGAAGAGCTGGGCGCGGACGTAGCCGCCGATCACGACGCCCACGGCGTCGAAACCGAACTCGGCCTGCACGCGGGCGCGGCCGGGCAGCAGGCTCAGGACCCCCTCGCGCAGGACGTCTCCGTCCTTGAGCAGCCAGAAGGCGACCACGAAGGTCACCACCAGGTCGATCACGAAGTTGACGGTGCCTCCGATGGTGGTCAGGAGGAGCGAGCTGAGGCGGTTGGCGACGGAGTTGCCGCTGCCCGAGAGATCGAGGGAGGAGGTGTCGACGCCCTTGCCGCGCAGCTGGTCACGGAGCGCCTGGAGCTCGTGGTTGGCGCGCTGGATCAGGCCCGGCACCTGGTCGGCCAGGCTGCGGGCCTCGCTCACAGCCGGGCCGGCGGCCAGGTAGATCGCGCCGATGATCAGGGCGACGCCGCCCAGCAGCACCAGCAGGATGGCCAGGGTGCGGGGCAGGCGGCCGCGGTGATGGAGGAGGTCGACGAAGGGGCCCACCACCAGGGCGACGATGCCCCCGAAGGCGAGATCGAGGACGACGCGGAAGAAATTCTGGAAGACCGCTCCCAGGACCACCAACACCTGGTAGGCGAGGAAGACGGTGAGCCCGATCGCCGCGGCCCTGATCCACCACCACGCGGAGCGGCGCAGCCTGATCGCGCCACCGTCCCCCGCGGCGGCGGCCCGGACCGGAGGCGGGGCGGGCGGAACTGGGATTCCGTCGATGGCCACCGACCAATCATCGCCGCATCCGCCCTGCATAGAGGGCCGCCCGGGCGCTTTGACTGTGACGTCAGCGCTCTGCTAGCCTTCCGCCGCCCTTGACGGGGTGGGGGGATTCCGGGGGGCCCGGGTAGGGCTCATCGCGACCGATGACAACGACACCCGACTGCTCAACCAGGGAATCCTATTGCGGGTACCGGACCGGCTTGTCCAGCACACGTGTGTCGCAGTGGCGGCGGTTCTGCTGCCCCTGCTCGCTCCGCGAGCCATCGGCGCGGCCACGGGGGCGGCTTCGCAGCTCCCCAGGCTGGACGCGGTGCAGGCGTCCGCGGCGATCGAACGGCCCGCGGGCCCGCTCTTCACCGAACGCCCGGCGCAGCTCATCAAGGTCACCCGCGGCGACAGCCTGGAGAGCCTCTCCGCCACCTTCCACGTCGACTCCGCCACGCTGCGGTGGGCCAACCTTCTCCCCGATCTCAGCCAGCCCCGGGTGGGCGCCCAGCTGATCGTGCCGCCCCAGGACGGCGCCCTGGTGCGGGCGCCTCGGACCGAGCCGCCCAGCCGCCTGGCGGTCGACCTGCGCCTCGACCCTCGCGTCATCCTCGACTACAACCCCCTCCCCGACGACACGCCGCTGCCCGAAGGAAGCTACATCCAGGTGCCACGGGCGGTCGCCCCGGAGAACGCGCTCGACAACGCCGCAGTCGTCCCGCAGGCGGCGGGGATTCCGGGGGTGCCGAGCACCCAGCTGGCGGGCCTACACGAGGCCGACGGTTTCCCCTATGGGCAGTGCACCTACTACGTGGCCCTGCGGCGGCATGTGACCTGGGCGGGCGACGCGGGCGGCTGGCTGAGCGCGGCCCACGTCGCCGGACGGCCGATCGGGCACATCCCCGTGGCAGGGGCGATCGCGGTGATGTGGGGAAGCTGGGTCGGGCACGTGGCCTTTGTGGAGCGCGTCAACCCCAACGGCACCTTTGTCGTCTCGGAGTGGAACGTGCGCGGGTGGGCGACCTACGACGAGCGGACCCTGGCCAACGGGGCCCCCGTGGTCGGGTTCATCTACTGAGCGACCGCGCCGACCCCGCGATGGACCTGACGAGCATGGGCCTCGACGCCCAGCTCGGCCTGGAGATCCTCGAGGTGACCGCGCAAGGCGCGCGCGGGCGCCTGCGCGTCGACGAGCGCCACCTGCAGCCGATGGGCCTCCTGCACGGCGGCGTCCATGCCGCCTGCGCCGAGGCGCTGGCGAGCTACGGCGCGGTCGCCGCCGCCCGGCAGCGTGACCCCGACGCGGGCGCGGTGGGCCTGGAGAACCACACCTCGTTCGTGCGCGCCGTGCGGCCCGGGGCCGAGCTGCGCATCGAGGCCGTCCCGGTGCACGCGGGGAGCCGCGCCCAGCTCTGGTCTGTGGAGATCCGCGACGCCGGGGACCGGGTCGTGGCCCGCTCGACCGTCCGGCTGCTCGTGGTGCTTCCCGGAACGGTCTGACGCCCCGCCCGGTGCGCGTGAGGCTACCCGGCGAAGCGGTAGCCGATCCCGGGGACGCTGTGGATGTAGGTCGGCTTGTCGGCCTCGGGTTCGATCTTGCGGCGCAGCCGGTAGACGTGGGCGTCGACGGTGCGGGTCTCGATCTCCACCTCGTAGCCCCACACGCGGCGGAGCAGCTCGCCGCGCGACATCACCTGGCCGGGGCGGCTGGCGAGCAGCGCGAGCAGGTTGAACTCGGTGAGGGTGAGGGGGACCTCCTCCCCGTCGCGGAACACCTGGCGGCGCCCGAGGTCGATGGTCAGCCCGGGGAACTCGAAGCGATCCTTGGGCTGTTCCTGCGGGGTGATCTCGGCGCGGCGCAGGTGGGCGCCGATGCGGGCCATCAGCTCGCGCACTTCGAAGGGCTTGGTCACGTAGTCGTCGGCGCCGAGCTCGAGCCCCACCACCACATCGATGGTGTCGGTCTTGGCGGTGAGCATGATGATCGGCACGCGCGAGCCGTCCGAGCGCAACCGCCGGCAGACGTCAAGGCCGGACATGCCGGGCAGGTTGACGTCGAGAAGGATGAGGTCGGGGTTGCCGTCGCGCGCCAGCTCCAGTCCCTCGGCGCCGTTGGCCGCCTCGATGAGGGTGTGGTTCTGCGCCTGGCACGCCAGTCGGACCACGTCGCGACTGGGAGAGTCGTCCTCGACGATGAGGATGGTCTTGCCCGCACCTGTCATCTTGCGCCCGCCTCCAGGAAGCCCGCGATACGTTGGACGAAGCTGGAAACCTCGATCGGCTTCGTAATGTAGGCGGAACAGCCCGCCGCCAGCGCGCGTTGCTCGTCGCCCTTCATGGCGTTGGCGGTCAGGGCCACCACCGGGACGTTGGCGGTGCGCGGGTCACTCTTGAGCATGCGCGTCACCGAGAGGCCGTCGAGGCCGGGGAGGCGCACGTCCATCAGCACCAGGTCATAGCGCCGCGCCCGCGCCTTCTCCAGCCCCTCGGGGCCGTCCACCGCGACGTCGACCACGTAGCCACTGCCGTTCAGGACCATCTTGGTCAATTCTCGGTTGCTGATCTCGTCCTCGACGAGGAGGATGCGCCGCTGGGTGGGGGCGTCCTCGTCGCGGGGCTCGTGGCCGCGCAGGGGGACGCTGAAGGTGAAGACGGCGCCCTTGCCCAGCTCGCTCTGCACGGTGATGCGCCCCCCGTGCAGCTCGATGAGCCGCCGGGTCAGCGGCAGGCCGAGGCCGGTGCCCGGGTGCACGCGATGAGCGTCGCCGTCGACCTGGTAGAACTCGGCGAAGATCCGCTCCTGCTCGGAGCTCGCGATGCCGATGCCGGTATCGCCCACCTCGACCATCAGGTCGCCGCCCTCGGCGCGGGCGCGCACCCAGACCTCGCCGCCCTCGGCCGTGAAGTTGATGGCGTTGCTGAGCAGGTTGTAGAGCACCTGCTTGAATTTGCTCTTGTCGGCCACAACCTCGAGGTCTTCAGGGGCGATGTCGGCGCGGAGCTCCAGCCCGCGCCGCTCGGTGAGGGCGCGGATGACATTGCGCACCTCGCCGAAGGCGGCGGCCACCGGGAAGGTGTCGACGGCCAGCTCCATGCGCCCGGCCTCGATCTTGCTCAGGTCGAGGACGTCGTTGACGAGCTCGAGGAGGTGCTTGCCGCTGGCGTGGATGTTCTCCAGGCATTCGCGGCGCTGCTCGTCACTGAGCTCGCCGGCGAGGTTGTCCTTGAGAATCTCGCTGAACCCGAGGATGGCGTTGAGCGGGGTGCGCAGCTCGTGGCTCATGTTGGCGAGGAACTCGCTCTTGAGGCGGGAGATCTCGTGGATCTGCTGGTTGAAGACCTCCAGCTCCTGTTTCTGGGCGGCGATCTCCGCGAGCTGATGGCGCTGGGCCTCGTAGAGGCGGGCGTTGTCGATGCTGATCGCCGCCTGGTTGGCGATCACCTGCACCAACGCCATCTCGATGCTGGTGAAGGGCTGCACGGTGCGGCGTGCCAGCGTCAGGGCACCGACCAGGTGCTGCGGTGATTCCAGCGGCATCACCAGGCACGAGCGCGGCGCATAGGCGAGGTCGAGCGACTTGAAGCGCTGGTCCTTGGTGGCGTCGGCGACGGACACCGTGGTGCGATGTTCGGCCGCCCAGCCGACGATTCCCTCGCCCATGGCAAAGCTCGCCACGGTGCCGACGTTCTCTGTGTACGGGAAGGTCGCCATCGCACGCAGCGTCGACGAGCCGTCCTCGGCGAGAAAGACTGTGGCAGTGTCGCAGGTGACGAAGTCGCTCGTCGCCTTCAGCATGAAGTCGATGGTCTCCTTCAGCTCCAGCGACGAGGTGAAGAGCTTGCCAACCTGACCAAGCAGATCGACGATGACCTTCTCATCCATTCGCGCGCGCCGAGTATACGGCCCAGATTGCGGGGCGACGACCAACTGTTCGTAGGGCCCGACGAACGTCTGTTCGCCATGATGGGCGGACTCGCGTCGCATTTGGGTCACCACTGGACGGCTGGCGGCGAGCAGCTAGCCGCGTGCCTTGAGCGCGTCGATGAGCTGCGGCACGACCTTGAGCGCATCCCCGACCACCCCCAGATCGGCGAGCTTGAAGATGGGCGCATCGGCGTCCTTGTTGATGGCCACGATGCTCTTGGCGCCCTTCATCCCCACGGTGTGCTGCATGGCGCCGCTGATGCC
>DATDHG010000165.1:0-21794 GCA_036521675.1 Candidatus Dormiibacterota bacterium | reverse complement strand
GGCAAGCTGCTCGAGGACGCGATAGACCGTCGAGCGGTTGAAACCGTCGTAGCGGTCGCGGACGGCCGTCCAGACATCCTCCGCTGTCAGGTGCTGGCCGGCGGCGTGAGCGAGCACGTCGATCACCAGCCGGCGCTGGGGAGTGACCCTCAGGCCCGCCGCCTGGAGCAGGCCTGTAGAGGTGGAGCTCCCGGGCGTGGGCCCGGCCGCGACGCCCATCGGAGCATCATCGCACGCCCTGGCTTTCGCAACTCAGTCGCGACTGTGAACACGCGTGGGCTGAAGAGCAGCCCTCGCCCCGCCGCTGGGCTACTCTGGGCCGGCCATGACCGACAGCACCACCGCCGAGGCCACTGCCCTCCTCCAGCAGCTCATCCGCAACGCCTGTGTCAACGACGGCACTCCCGAGAGCGGCCAGGAGGTGCGCAATGTCGACGTTCTGCGTGACCTGCTGACCCTTCCGGGAGTCGAGCTGCAGGCGTTCGAGCCCCTCCCTGGACGCTCGTCGCTGGTGGCCCGCATCGAGGGCAGCGACCCGGCGGCGCCGGCGCTTCTGCTCGTGGGCCACACCGATGTGGTCCCTGCCAACCCCGACGGTTGGCAGCGTGACCCGCATGGTGGTGAGCTCGTTGACGGTGTCGTGTGGGGCCGCGGCGCCGTCGACATGCTCAACCTGACAACGACGATGGCGCTCGCGACGCGCAACCTGGCGCACTCCGGGTGGCGGCCACGCGGCACCCTGGTGTACCTCGCGGTCGCGGACGAGGAGGCGGGGGGCGGGCACGGGGCGGAGTGGTTGCTCGACAACGCCGCCGGCGCGGTCCACGCCGACTATGTGGTCACCGAGTCGGGCGGCATACCGGTGCCCACCCCTGCAGGCCCACGCCTGTGGATCACTGTTGGTGAGAAGGGAATCTGCTGGACTCGGCTGACGTTTCACGGGACTCCCGGCCACGGGAGCCGGCCACTGCTGACGGACAACGCGCTCGTCAAGGCCGCCGAGGCGGTGCGCAGGCTCAGCGAGTACCGGCCGGCGGCGCAGATCTCCGAGGTGTGGCGTCGCTGGGTCGACGGCATGGCCTTTGACGCCGACATGGCCGCTGCGCTTGTCGACCCAGCGCGCATCTGGGAGGCGATCGACCGGTTGCCTCTGTTCATGGCGCGTCTGGTCCACGCCAACACGCACACCACAGTCGCTCCCACCGTCGCCCACGGCGGGACCAAGACCAACGTCATCCCCGACCGAGTCGTCCTCGAACTCGACATCCGGCTGCTCCCGGGACAGTCCTCGGACGACATGCGTCGCATCGTCGCCGACGCCCTGGGCGAGCTGGCGGCGGGCGTCGACATCGAGGTCCTCCACACCGCGCAGGCCACCGTCTCGCCTCTCGACACCCCGTTGTGGGACGCGCTCGAGGCCGCCGCCCGACGCCTGGATCCCGAGGCGCGCTGCATGCCCAGCCTCACCACCGGCGGCACCGACGCGCGTTTCTTCCGCGACCGCGGCATCCCCGCGTACGGGTTCGGCCTCTTCAGCAGGCAGATGTCACTGCAGCAGTACAGCACGATGTTCCACGGCAACGACGAGCGCATCGACCAGGAGTCGCTGCGCCTCAGCGTCGAGCTCTGGGAAGCGGTCGCGCGCAACCTGCTCGGATAGGCGGAGGTCTCGTCAACCGCCGCCGGCCCCGCACGGCCACGTTCTGCGAAGCTGCGGACAGAGGAAAATCGGCCGCGGTGGCATACTGCGTGCGTGGCCACGGTCGCGAGCCGGCTGCCAACAGTCCCCTTCGAGCTGGAGTTCGACGAGCGCGCCCGCACCTGGCTCGACAAGCACCCCGGCGACGAGAGCCTGGTCATCGGGTTCGAGGTTCATCGCTGCTGCCGTGGCATGGGGGTTTGCAATGTGCGCATGCGCCGGGGGCACCCCGGAGAGCGGTTCCGCAGCAGGCTTGTGCCGATTGGCGAGGTGGCAGGGCGCGAGGTGCTGCTTGATCCTCGCATCGTGGAGGCAATGCCGCGGCGCATCCCGGTGACCGTGGGTGGGGTCGGGCCCTTCAAGGGGCTGCGCCTCGATCTCAGCGGGGACGAGTGGGGCCGGCTCCTCTACGAGTAGTCACGCGCCTGGCTTTCTGGGAGGGCCTCTGCGGCCATTAGAGTCGCCGGTCATGCAAGGAATGCAGCCCGACGACCTCTATGAGCTGACCGCCGTCGGCGAGGTGCGCGTGTCCCCCGACGGACGCACCATCGCCTTCGCGGTGACCAGCTTCGACCGTGATGCCAACGACTACCGCAGCCGGATCTGGGTCACCGGCGCGGACGGAGGTCAGGAGCCGCGGCCGTTGACCGAGGGCGAGCGCCGCGAGAACCACCCACGCTGGTCACCCGACGGCGCGCAGGTCGCCTACGCGTGCCGCGCCGAGACCCCGGAGCGGTCCCAGCTCTGCGTCGTCCCGGCCGGCGGAGGCGGCGCGCTCGTGCTCGCGGAGCTGCCTGAGGACGTGGAGGACCTCGCCTGGTCGCCGGGCGGTGATCGCCTCGCCTTTGTGACCCGCGTGCGAGACGAGCGCCGCTATTCGAAGGAGAAGCCGAAGGACCAGCCGCCGCGCCGCATCGACCGCCTGGTGGTGCGCGTGGACAGCGTGGGCTGGACGATGGACCGGCCGCGTCACCTCTTCGTCGTCGAGGCGAACGGGTCCGCCCCGCCGCGCGCGCTGACCGAGGGCGAGTGGGACGACGCCGCCTTGGCCTGGTCCCCGGCCGGTTACGAACTGGCCTTCACCTCGGCCCGCCACGGCAGCTGGGACTGTGACCTGGCGCGCGACATCTTCGTGGTGGCGGCCGCGGGTGGAGAGCCCCGGCGAGTCACCGAGACAGGGCCCGAGTATGCCGCGGTCACCTGGTCTGCGGACGGGTCGATGCTCGCGTTTGCCGTGGACCCCGAGCCGCTCAACGCGCCCCGCCACGCGCGCATCGGCGTGGTTGCGACCGATGGGACTGGGACGCGCCTTCTCACCGCCGGTCTGGACCGCCACGCGTTTCCCTACCCGCCCGGCCGCGGACCACTCTGGGTCGGCGATGACCTGTACTTCCGGGTCGAGGATGGCGGCAATGTCCACCTGTGCCGCGTCGCGACCGACGGCGCGCGCGCGCCGGAGCAGCTGGTGGGCGGAGAGCGGCAGATCGGCGACTTCGACCACGCCGGCGGCACCCTGGCTTTCAGCGCCACCGGCCCCACGCACCTCGCCGAGCTCTTCGTGGTCGCGGACGGTGAGGAGCGCCGGCTGACCGACGTGGGGCGCGCCTTCCGGCAGGGCCGAAGCCTGATGGAGCCGCAGGCGTTCACAGCGGTGTCCCACGACGGAACCGAGGTCCCCGCCTGGATCATGCGCCCGGCGCCCAGCGCACCCGGGCAGCGCCATCCCGTGCTTCTCGTCATCCACGGAGGCCCCTTCACCCAGTACGGCGCCCGTTTCTTCGACGAATTCCAGGTGTTCGCCGGGGCCGGGTACGCGGTGCTCTACGCCAATCCGCGGGGGTCCTCCGGATACTCGGAGGCGTGGGGCCGCGCCATCCGCGGGCCCAAGGCCGCCGAGCCGGGATCCGGGTGGGGGGGCGTCGACTACGAGGACCTGATGGCCGTTGTCGACGACGCCCTGCGCCGCTTCGACGACCTGGACGGTGAGCGGATGGGCGTGCTGGGCGGATCGTATGGCGGGTACATGACCACGTGGATCGCCGCCCACACGTCGCGCTTCCGCGCCGCCTGCTCGGAGCGCGCGTGCAACAACCTTCTGACCATGTCGTACACATCGGACTATGGGCCGTTCATGTCCGGATACCTGGGCGTCACGCACCTCGAGGACGCCGCGGAATACCTGCGCCAGTCGCCGATGACCTACGTGAAGAACATCAGCACTCCGATGCTCATCCTGCACTCGGAGGACGACCTGCGCTGTCCGATCGAGCAGGCCGAGCAGCTCTACGTGGCGCTGAAGCTGCTGGGGCGCGAGGTGGAGTTCGTGCGTTTCCCCGGGGAGAGTCACGAACTCTCACGCTCGGGCGCTCCGGCGCATCGCGTGGAGCGTTTCCGCATCATCCTGGACTGGTTCGATCGTCACCTGAAGGTCGGCGACTGAGGCCCCAACGCCCGCCGGGCGTCAACGGCGCATGCGGATCAGCACGAACCCGATCAGGAGTATTGCGAGGAGGCTGCCGAGAAGCGCGTTGCCCACGACCACGCGCCTAGTATGAGCGATGGCCTCGTTCTTGGGCCGCCCGAGTGGGCGCACCGAAGCAGGGTGGCTTTCAGGTCGACTCTGGAGACAACTGAGTCCCGGGCGCTGCGCTCGACGGGGCCGAGGTGGGGGCCGGGGCCACCGCCGGCGCGAGCCAGGTCGACGCGACGTAGGCCACCACCACCGCAACGATGACCAGCGGCATGATTTCGAGCCCATCCGACAGCAGCAGCAGCGTGGCCAGGAGGACTGAGGTCATGGGTAGCCGCAGCATCACCGCGGACATCGCCCCGATCCCCATGGCTGCCGCAGAGATCATCGGCAATCCCGGAAGGTGGGAGAGCGCGAGGCCGCCGGCCGCGCCCAGGAACATCGCCGGAAAGGTGGGACCCCCGCGAAAGCTGCTGAGTGACCCGGCGTAGGCGAGCCCCTTGCAGGCGACGAGCAGAACCAGCGCCCCCGCCGAGTAGCCCGCCCCCTGGGTGAGGAGCGGCCCCAGCGCCGACTGCCCGGAGAACAGAACGTCGGAAGAGCTGTGCCCTGTGCCCTCGGCGTAAGCGATGGCAAGTCCGGCGATGGCCACGCCCACAACGGGCGTGAGCAGGACCATCCGGCCCTCGACGAGAGGGCGCAGCCACAGGGCGAGGCGCCGGATCGCCGCTCCGAGCAGGGCCGCCGCAAGTCCTATGCCGAACGCCCAGCCGAACTGGGCGAGGTCGGGGCGCCCGACAGGGGGAAGATCGGGGATCGACAGCGACATCGTTCCCAGGCCGGTCCACGCGTTCAGCCCGATGAACACGAGCGAGCCGACGCCGGCGGCCAGCAATCCGGGGAGCAGGACCAACTCCAGCATCAGACCGCCCAGCCCGGCGGCCTCCATCAGCAGGAAGGCCGCCAGAAGCGGCGACCCGAAGAGCGCACTGATGGCGGCAAAGCTCCCGGCCGCGGCCATGACCGCGCTCATCGCCGGAGGGGCGTCGCGCCTCGCGAGGCGCACGGCACAGATGGCCAGCCCGGCGCCGATGGCGATCAGCGGTGCTTCCGGCCCGAGCACGACGCCCAGGCTCAGGGTGGCCAACGCCGCGAGCGCGATTCCCGGGAGCTCGATCGGCGAGGGCGCGCCGCCCGCTTTGAACCCGTCGGCGGGTGAGTGGCCGCCGTTGCCGGGGAGGTGGCGGATCGTCAGAGCCACCAGGACGCCCGCCACGGCGAGCAGCGGCAGCGGCCACCAGACGGGCGCGCCATTGAAGCCCAGCTCCCTGGGCAGGTCCGTGAAGAGCTTGCCCTGGAGCCAGCCGACCAACCAGAGGAAGAAGTACGCGGCCGCGGAGACGGGCGCCCCGAGGATCGCCGCGAACGCCAGGAGCACCACGTACTGGCGGCTGCGGAGCAGCGCGCCCGGATCGGGAGACGTCGTCACCGGCTTCTACGATCCGCCCGGCAGGGTTCCGAGGGTGACGTTCACCGTCGACTGCGCGCCGTCCGCATGGGTCACCGCGACGGGCACCATCTTCCCGGGGCTGAGGCCCGCCAGGACTGTCGCGACGTCGTCGACGGTCGGCGTGCTCGTGCCGTTGATGGCCGTGATCGTGTCGCCGGCGACGATCCCCGCGGAGGCGGCGGGACCGCCCGGCTCCACGGACACGACGTAGGCGCCGACCGGCCGCCCCGCGAGGCCGGTCGCGGTCGTCAGCTCAGTCCCGAGCGCGGCGCGCCTGGAGTTGGTGACATGACCGCTGGTGACGATCTGCGTAGCGATGTCCTTGGCGGTGTTGCTGGGGATGGCGAAGCCGATCCCGGGAGCCTGCCCGCCGCTCGGACCCAGCGCCACCAGGGTGTTGATCCCGATCACCGCTCCATTGATGTCGAGCAGAGCCCCGCCGCTGTTTCCCGGGTTGATGGGAGCGCTCGTCTGGATGAGGCCGGGCAGAGTGACTCCGCCGCCCGCGTTCACCGTGCGGTCGAGCGCGCTGACCAGGCCCTGCGTCACGCTGGCGGTGAAGCCCAGCGGGCTCCCCATGGCGACCGCCAGGTCACCGACCACCAGCTTCGAGGAATCGGCGAACGTCGCCGGCGTCAACGACGCGTTGGCCACCTTGATGACGGCCAGGTCACCGGGCACGAAGCTGGAGACCAGCGTGGCCGCGTACTGCCTGCCGTCCACGGTGGTCACGTCCATGCTGGTGGCGTCGCCGACGACGTGGGCGTTGGTGACGATGTCTCCCTGGCTGTCGAGAACGACGCCCGACCCCAGCCCGCCCGCGGTGTCGATGCGGACCACCGACGGGCCTGCCTTCTTCACCACGCTGATGATGTCGTCCTGCAGGGCGGCGGCGCCCCCGGCGGTAGCGCCCCCGGCGCCGCCGCCCTGGGTGGCCGATGCGGAGGTGGAGGACGCGGAGGCTGAGGACGACGACGAGCTGCAGGCTGCCAGGCCGGCCAGCGCGGTCATGGCGACGAGCCCCCGGAGGAGCTGTGGCGCCCCTGCGATCTGCCTTCGCCGTGCGCGGGCCATGTGAATCTCCGACGCGGTCCGGCCCGTCAAGCCGGCGAGGCGGGGGCGGTCAGCTGGGCCTTGAGCTCCTTCTTCAGGACCTTGCCGGTCGGTCCCATGGGCAGCGCGTCCATGAACCGGATGGTGCGCGGGTACTTGTAGGCAGCGACGCGCTCCTTACAGAAAGCGATGAGCTCGGCCTCGTTCACGGACTGGCCCGGCTTGAGCGACACCACCGCGCCCACCTCCTCGCCCAGCCGGTCGTCGGGGATGCCGATGACGGCCGCTACCGCGACCGCCGGGTGGGCGTGCAGCACCTCCTCGATCTCGCGCGGATAGACGTTGTAGCCGCCGCGGATGATGAGCTCCTTCTTGCGGTCGACGATGAAGAAGAAGCCATCATCGTCCATGTAGCCGATGTCGCCTGTGTGGAACCAGCCGTTCTTCATCGCCTCGGCAGTGGCCTCGGGCTGGTTGTGGTATCCCTTCATGACGTTGTGGCCGCGGATGACGATTTCTCCAGGATGATCCGGCCCCGCCGGCAGGGGTTTGTCATCCTCGTCGACGACGCGGAGCTCGACCCCCCACATCGCCTTGCCGACACTCGCCACCTTGCGCGCCTCGAAGCGGTTGAAGGACGCGGAGGAGGCTGTCTCGCTGAGCCCGTAGCCCTCGAGGACGGCGATGCCGAACCGCGCCTCGAAGGCGCGCACCACCTCGCCGGGGATGCTGGCGCCGCCGCTGAAGCTGGCCCGCAGCGAGCTGAGGTCGTACGCGTCCAGGTCGGGGGCATGGAGGAGAGCGATGAACATCGTCGGCACGCCCGCGAAGATCGTGGCACGATCCCGCTGGATCACCTCGAGCACGTGGGTGACCTCGAAGCGGGGCACCAGCGTCATCGTCGCCCCGGCGCGCAGGCAGACGTTCGCGACGCTCGACAGTCCGAATACGTGGAACAGCGGGAGGACGGCGAGGACGACATCGTCACGCTCGGCCCCGATGAGCCGGCCCGCCACATCGCAGTTCATGTAGAGCTGGAAGTGGGTGAGCTCTGCGCCCTTCGGCCGTCCCGTCGTTCCGCTCGTGTACAGGATGACAGCGGTGTCCGTCGGATCGGTCGGCTCCATGTCGAAGCGTCCCTCCACCGTGGCGCTCAGCTCGCTCGCGTTGCGAACGCCCTCGGGAAGGGCACCCATGCCGGTGACGACGACGTACACCGGCACGTCGCCCGCTGCTCGCGCGCCCTTGGCGGCCTCGCCTGCGACCCCGTCCCAGGTGATCACCGCCCTCGCTTGCGAGTCGCGCAGGTAGTGCTCGACCTCGGGCCCCTTGAGGAGCACGTTCATGGGCACCACCACAGCGCCCGCTTTGAGGACTCCGAGGTACGTGACCAGGAACTGCGGGATGTTGGGCAGCTGCAGGCCCACAGCCTCGCCGCGCCGGATGCCGGCGGCGCGCAGGCCTGCGGCGACCTGATCGCTCAGTCTGTCGAGCTCGGCGTACGTGATCCGGGTGCCGTCGAGGATCAGCGCCGGCTTGTCGGGCGTGGCGGCGGCGCCCTCGCGGCAGATGCACGCGAGGTTGAAGCTCATGAACCTGCCTCCTGATGTCTGCGAGAAGGCTGGAGCCAGTCGACCTGTGGCCCCTTGGGCACGATCCGCGACGGGTTGATCTGCGGATGCGTGACGTACGCCTGCCTTGAGAACTGCCCGCCCGGCGCGGTCTCCCTGGGGAACTGGGCGGTGATCTGGGTGGCGCTCACTGCCCTACGGTACCGTCGCGGAGGCGGGCCTCGCTGGCCGCGCGGCACGGTTATCGCAGGGCCGGCCTCAGCGTCGCACCGCCGGCGCCCCGTCGTCCGCGGTCATCAGGACCGGGCTTCTGCGCTGCGCGGCGGAAGCCACCGGCGCGCTGGTCACAGAGCGCCGTGTCGCCAGGAACGAGCCGAGCAGGATCAACGCGAACCCGGCCGCGATGCTGACCCCGAACGGCTCGTGGAGCACCAGCACCCCGAGGATCACGGCGACCGCGGGATTGACGTACGTGATGACCGTGGCGCGCACCGGACCAATCTCGGCGATCAGCGCGAAGAACACCAGGAACCCCACCGCGGTGCAGACCACCGCCAGCCCGGCGACCGAAGCGATCACCTGCGCGGAGGGGAGGCTCGGCGGCAATCGCATGGCAGCCGCGGGCGCGTAGAACAGGGCTGTGAGCAGCAACGCCGCGGTCAGCACGCCGACGACGGGGAGGTCGGACAGCCGCCGCGCGATGATCAGCGGTCCGGCGGCATAGCCGACGGCCACCAGCCCGACCTCGGCGACGGCCCCCACGTCGCCGCCGGAGACATTCAGCCCGAGCACCATGGCCACACCCCCCAGGCCGATCAACATTCCCGCCAGGCGGCGGGCGTCGAGCCGGTCGTCACCGCCGACGACCAGGACCATGAGCGCACCGATCAGCGGGGTGGTGGCGATGAGGAGCCCCGCGAGCGAGCTGGACAGACGCACCTCGGCGTCCGAGAGCAGCAGCCAGGGGGCCGTGACCTCGACCGCCGTGAACACCACCACCCAGCGCCAGTAGGGCAGCAGGGGCCGCAGGTGTCCGCGCGCCACGGCCACCGGCAGCAGCAGGGCGGCGGCGATCCCGGTGCGCAGGAAGACCAGGGTGACCGGGCTGAGGTCCTCGACCGCGACCTTGATCAGCAGGTACGGGATCCCCCAGATGACGCACATGGCCGCGAAGAGCACCAGGCCCCGCCGCGTCACCACCTCGATCCCACCGCAGCCATCCTACCCGGGCGCCTGGCTCGGCCCGTCAGTCCCCGGTGGGCCTGATGCCGGCGCTCTCGATCATGATGACCGCCGTCCGCACCGGGACCACGGGGCGGTGGAGGACGCCCTTGGGGACAGTGAAAGCCTGGCGCGGCCCCAGCTCGACGACCCGATCCTCCAGCTCGATGCGGAACAGGCCGTCGAGGACCAGGAAGAACTCGTCCTCGTGGTCGTGACGGTGCCAGTGGAACTCGCCCTGCATCACCCCGAGCCGCACCACGGAGTCGTTGACCTGGCAGAGCGTCTGGTTGTACCAGGGCTCGGTGCACTCGTCGATCAGGCTCTGGACGTCCATCGTCTCAAGCGCCGAGAAGAGGGCCTGTTCGTGAATGGTGTACTGCGCGCTCTCGCTCATGGGCTGCTCCGGATGGGTTGTCGGACTAAGCGGTCTTCGCGGCTGAGTCTCCAACACCGACGGCGACCGGTCAGTTGCGACGTTCACAATGGCCGCGCCACGTCGACCAGGTCCGGGCCAGCGCAGGAGGCCGGCATGACCGCCGTCAACCACCAGTTCCGCCTCGCGGCGCGACCCGTGGGGATGCCCACCGCCGCCGACTGGGCGCGCACCGAGGAGGCGGTCCCCGAGCCGGGCGAGGGCGAGGTGCTGACCAGGGTGCTCTACATCTCGCTCGACCCGGCGATGCGGGGGTGGATGAACGAGGGGCGCTCCTACGTCCCGGCGGTGGCCGTCGGCGAGGTGATGCGCGCCCTCGGCGTGGGCCGCGTGGTGGCCTCGCGCCATCCCGGCTTCGCCGAGGGGGACTACGTGTCCGGCCTCTTCGGCGTCCAGGAGTACGCGCTGAGTGACGGGAAGGCCGTGGCCAAGGTGGATAGTGGCCTGGCGCCGCTGCCGGTGCACCTGAGCGCTCTGGGGATGACCGGCCTGACCGCCTACTTCGGGCTCCTCGACGTCGGCAAGCCGGAACCCGGGCAGACGGTGGTGGTCTCGGCGGCCGCGGGCGCCGTCGGCAGCATGGTGGGCCAGATCGCCAGGATCGCCGGCTGCCGGACCGTGGGCATCGCCGGCGGCCCCGAGAAGTGCCGCCACGTGGTCGACGAGCTCGGCTTCGACGCCGCCATCGACTACCGGAGCGAGGACGTGGCCGCGGGGCTGCGCCAGCACTGCCCCGACCGGGTGCACGTGTATTTCGACAACGTCGGCGGCGATATCCTGGACGCGGTGCTGACGCGCCTGGCGCGCGGGGCCCGCATCGTCATATGCGGGAACGTCTCGCAGTACAACAACGCCGGCCCGCGGCGTGGCCCGGCCAACTACATGGCCCTTCTGGTCGATCGTGCGCGCATGGAGGGCTTCGTGGTGTTCGACTACGCCAAGCGGTATGGGGAGGCGACCCGCCAGCTGGCCGAATGGCTGGCGGCCGGGAAGCTGCGTTCCCGCGAGGACGTGGTCGAGGGCCTGGACAGCTTTCCGGAGGCGTTGCTGAGGCTGTACCGCGGCGAGAACCTCGGCAAGCTGATGCTCAAGGTTGGACCGGTGTGAGCGGTGCCGCCGGCGCCGCGCTGGTCACCGGGGGGTCGAGCGGGATCGGTCTGGCCATCGGTGAGGTGCTCGCCGAGGAGGGGTACGCGCTGACCCTCTGCTCGCGCCGCGAGGACAAGCTGCGGGCCACGGCCGACCGGCTGCGAGCGCGCGGCCACGACATCCAGGACGTGGCCGCAAACATGGCCTCCGAGGAGGACATCAAGCACGTCATGGCCGCGCATCGCGAGCGCTTCGGCCGCCTCGACGTGCTCGTCAACAACGCCGGCGTCGGGTCCGGCGCCGGCGCCGGGGAGGTCGCCACCAAGCGCGTCGACCTCCAGCTGGACGTGAACCTGCGCGCCGTCATCCTCATGTACCGCGAAGGCATGGAGCTGCTGCGGGCCGCCGCCGCCGAGCGGGGCAGCGCCCTGGTGGTCAATGTCGCCTCGATCGCCGGCTTGCGCGGCGCCGCCTGGTTGGGCGTGTACAGCGCCACCAAGCACGGGGTCGTCGGGTACACGCGGGCAATGAATCGCGAGCTGGGGCCGCAGGGCATCCGCTCGACCGCCCTCTGCCCGGCGTTCGTGGACACCGACATGACCGAGTTCATCCGGGACCGGGTGCCGCGGGAGCGGATGATCCGGGTCGAGGACGTCGCCGGGGCGGTGCGCTGGCTGATCCACACCTCCCCGTACTGCGTGGTGCCGGAGATCCCGATGACGCTGCCGGGCGACGCCGATGAATGAGGGGGCGACGCGGTGAGCGTGTCGAAGGTGGGCGTGGTCGGCTGCGGCCTGATGGGGTCGGGGATCGCCGAGGTGTGCGCCCGCGCGGGCATCGACACAGTGGTGGTGGAGGAGGATCCGGCCGCCCTGGAGGCGGGACGGCGGCGGGTGGAGCGCTCGCTCGGCCGCGGGGTGAGCAGCGGCAAGCTCACCGAGGAGCGGCGCCGTGAGGTGGGAGCGGCCATCGCCTACACGGTGGACTACGAGCGGCTCGGCGACCGCGAGCTGGTCGTCGAGGCGGTGCACGAGGACGAACGGCTCAAGTTCGACGTCTTCCGCCGGATCGACGGGCTATTGCAGAGCCAGGACGCGGTGATCGCCTCCAACACCTCCTCGGTGCCGATCATGAAGATTGCCATGGCCACGGCGCGACCGGACCGGGTCATCGGCCTCCATTTCTTCAACCCGGTCCCCGTCCTGCGGCTGGTCGAGCTGGTCCCCAGCCTGCTCACCTCGGAGGAGACGGTGCGCGTGGTCGAGGACTTCGCCATCGGGCAGCTGGGCAAGCGCAGCATCCTCTGCAAGGATCGGGCCGGCTTTGTGGTCAACGCCCTGCTCATCCCCTACCTGCTTTCGGCGATCCGCATGCTCGAGTCCGGTTTCGCGAGCGCCGAGGACATCGACACCGGCATGATCGAGGGCTGCGCCCATCCGATGGGGCCGCTGGCGCTCGCCGATCTGATCGGCCTCGACACCACCAGCGCCGTCGCCCAGTCTCTCTACGAAGAGTTCAAAGAGCCCCTCTTCGCTGCCCCGCCGCTGCTCAACCGCATGGTCGAGGCCGGGCTCCTGGGGCGCAAGAGCGGGCGCGGCTTCTACACGTATGCGGGCTGACCGAACGGCGCGGGGACCACTCCCAGCCTCGGTCTGCTAGAGGCCGGGGATGGTGGAACTGCGTATCCTCGCCACGGTCGCGGGTGTGGCGCTGGTCACGGTCACGCTCCTCTCGGCGATCCGGACCTTCGTGCTGCCCCGGGCCGCGCCCGTGCGGATCAGTCGCGCCGTGTTCCTCATGATTCGCCAGGTGATGGAGGCCATCGCCCCGCCCAGCGGGCCCTATGAGCGCCGCGACCGCGTGCTGGCGATGCTCTCCCCGCTGGCGCTGCTGACCATGCCGGTGGTCTGGCTGGTGCTCATCCTCGCCGGCTTCACCGGGATCTGGTTTGGGGCCGGCGTGGACCACCTCGACCAGGCGCTGGCGCACAGCAGCGCCTCGTTGACGACGCTGGGCTTTGCTTCGCCGGCGAACACCCCCGAGGTGCTCATCGCCACGACGGAAGCGGTCATCGGGCTGGGGCTGGTGGCGCTGCTGATCAGCTACCTGCCGACCATCTACGCTGCCTTCTCGCGCCGTGAGCGCAACGTGGCGCTCCTCGAAACCGCCGCGGACTCCCCGCCCTCGCCGCTGGCGCTGATCACCCGCTACCACCGCATCCGCGGACTGGACCGGCTCGAGGAGCTCTACCAGAGCTGGATCCCGTGGTTCGCAGACGTCGAGGAGAGCCACACCTCGATCGCGGCGCTGGTCTTCTTCCGCTCCCCCGAACCCCAGCGCTCCTGGGTGACGGCGGTGGGCTGCATCCTCGACTCGGCCGCGCTGACCGATTCCACGCTCGACATCCCCCGCTCGCCGGAACCGCAGCTATGCCTGCGCACAGGCTTCATGGCGCTGCGCCGCATCGCCGCCACCTTCGCGCTGCCCAACCCGTCGGACCCGAGCCCCGGCGACCCCATCTCCATCACGCGCGAGGAGTACGACGCCCTGTGTGACCAGCTGGCTCAGGCCGGGGTGCCGCTCAAGCCGGATCGCGAGCAGGCCTGGCGCGACTTCGCCGGCTGGCGGGTCAACTACGACGAGGTGCTGCGCCGCCTCGCCGGTCTCTGTGCCGCCCCGGTGGCGATGTGGTCGTCGGACCGCATGGTCCCCTACCACCCACCGCCGCTGTTCGTGCGTCGCATGCGGACCTCGTGACGGCCGCGCCGGCGTCAGGGCCGGCGAGCGCTCAGACGCGACGCCGCCCCAGACGCAGCCGCAGCTGGGCGCGCATGGCCCACCACTTCTGGCGGAGCCGGTCATAGCGGCCCACCGCCCGGCGATCGGGCATCTGATGCAGGCGCAGCGACCCGTGGGCCCGGGGCAGGTTGCTTTCAGCTTGCTGGTCTGGCATCCCGGAGATCATGGTGGATGGACGGCGCACCGGCGAGGTCTGCTGCGTTTCCGTCACACGGGGCCTGGGCGCGCCAGTCCCGGTCCCGTCCCTCGCCTGTGCTGGGGCCCTCGCGCCGGCCGGACGCCGCCCCCCAAGGGACGGGACCTGTGGATCTGACGCCGGTGAGCATGGCGGGCGATCGGGCCCAGGGGTGCGAGGGAGCGGTAGCGGCGTTCGAACGGAGCTGTTCGCGAGTGTGAAGCGCGATGAAGGCGGGAGGGCGTTCTGAGGGCGGTCTTCGCGATGGATGGCATGATGGGTGGCCGTGACCCTCCCCGCCTTGCTCGCGCCCGCGATCATCCACATCAACATCGACCCGGTGCTGCACGTGGGTGGGCTGGCCATCCACTGGTACGGCGTCATGTACGCGATCGCCTTCTGGGTGGGCCTGCGCTACGGAGTGGTGCCCTTCCTGAGCAAGTACGGGATCTCCCGTCAGCAGTCGGAGTCGATGTGCTTCTGGGTGATCATCGTCGGGCTGCTCGGCGCCCGCCTGTACTACGTCGTGCAGAACTCGCCCCCTCAGGGAGGCAGCTGGTTCTCCCATCCTGGGGAGATCCTCGCCGTCTGGCACGGGGGGATGGCGTTCTTCGGGGCCGTCATCGTCGCCCTTCCGTTCGCGGTGTTCCTGGCCTGGCGGCGCGGTTACAACGGCTGGTTGATCGGCGACGCGGTGGCTCTTTTCGCCGTGCTCGGCCAGCCCATCGGGCGCATCGGCAATGTCATCAACGGCGACATCCTCGGTCACGCCAGCACCCTTCCCTGGGCCACCGCCTACTTCAACCCCAATGCTTTTCTGCAACCGGGCTTCTGCCTGAGCGGGCAGGCCTTCCCGACCCAGTCGGGGGCCGTCACCTGTGCGGCCAACACCGTCTACGGCTACCAGCCGGCGGCTGTGTACGAGGCGCTCGGCACCATCCTCATCGGGCTGGTGCTCTGGCAGCTCCTCATCAGAAGGGTGGCGGTCGGCATCCTCATCCTGGTGTACCTGGAGCTGTACGCGGTCAGCCAGTTCCTGATCTTCTTTCTGCGCGGGACCGAACCCGAGGTGGGCCTCGGCCTCAAGCAGGCGCAGTGGACGGCACTGGTCATCGGCCTGCTGGTGGTGCCCGTGCTCGTGTGGGTGCGCCGCCGCGGCCTGCTGATGTGGGGGGGCGAGCCGGTCCTGGTGAGCACCCTCGCAGCGCCCGAGGCCGAGGAGGCGGAACCGGCGGCGGCCGAGGCGGCGGAAACGGCGGAGGCTGAGGCGCGCCTGCCAGATCCTGCGGCCTTCGAGCGCGGCGGCGCCCCCGCCGAGGCGGCGGAAACCCCAAGGTCACGGACCCGGCGGTGACGGCGCCATCGCAGCGCTGGGGGCTGACCATCCCGGCCGTCGGGCACAGCCTCGCAGAGCAGGGCGAGATCGTGCGCGAGGCCGAGGAGCTCGGGTACACCGACCTGTGGTCGTTCGAGACCGCCGGGATCGACGGCTTCAGCCCGCTGGTGCACGCGGCCTGCCACACGACCAGAGCCCGCCTGGGCACCGCCATCGTTTCCACCTTCACGCGGGGCCCGGCCGTGCTGGCGATGAGCGCAGCGGGCTGTGCGCAGGCCGCCCCGGGGCGTTTCGTCCTCGGCCTGGGAGCGTCGACGGAGGTGATCGTCCAGGGTTGGAACGGCGTCCCGTACACGCGACCGGTCAGCCAGGTGCGCGAGACTGTGCGCCGTGTGCGCGTCGCGCTCGACGGCCAGCGCATGTCCCTGGAAGACGGGGCGCGCGGAGGCTTTCGACTGGAGGTCGCACCAGAGGCGCGAGTGCCCATCTACCTCGCCGCGCTGCGCCCGGGGATGCTTCGCCTGGCGGGTGCGGTCGCCGACGGCGTCATCATCAACTTCCTGCCTCCGAGCGCCGTGCCCAGGGTCCTCGCCGAGGTCCGCGCCGGGGCCGAGGATGCCGCCCGTGATCCCGACGCCATCGATGTGGTCGCCCGCCACATGGTGTGCACCGACGCCGCCGGCCCAGAGCGCGACGCCGCGGCGCGCTTCCTGCTGGCCGTCTACGTCGTCTCGCCGCCGTATGCGGCCTTCCTGCGCTGGCTCGGTCTGGGCGAGCTCATCGACCCCGTCCTGCGGCTGTGGCAGGCGGGCGACCGGCCCGGGGCGCTGGCGGCGATCGGCGACGAGCTCGTCGACCAGCTGCTTGTCGTCGGCGACGCCGAACAGGCCCGCACCCGACTCGCCGAATACCGTGCGGCGGGGGTGCTCGTCCCCTGCATCGCCCCCTTCAGCGGCGCTGCCGAGGTGAGCGAGCGCCGCGCCAGCGTGCGCCGGATGGCGCGGGAGCTGGCCCCAGGCGCCTGACAACCGCCGGGTTACGCAGCGGCCGATACACTCGCACGCGTCATGCGCGACATTGCGGGCCTCATCCACACGCTGATCCAGATCGAGGTGATCCTGATCATCATCAGGATCGTGATCAGCTGGGTGCCCAGCATCGACATGGGCAACCCGCTGGTCCGCGCCCTGTGCGCTGTGGTCGACCCCGTGCTGCGCGTCTTCCGTCCCATCCTGCCCAGCTTCAGCGGCATCGACGTGACCCCGGTTCTTGCCATCGTCGTGCTGCAGGCGGTCGGGGGCGCGCTCGACGCCTACGCCAGCTCGATTGCGGTGAACTTCGGCCAGCTGCTGGTCTACATCGCCGAGCGAGTACTACTTGCCGTGGTGCTGATCATGGGCGTGGTCGTGTTCATCCGCCTGATCCTCTCCTTCCTGCGCCCCGACCCGTGGCACCCCACTGTGCGTCTCATTCGCGACATGTCGCGGCCGCTGGTCGAGCCCTTCGGGAGAGTTCTGCCGCGCGCGCGCGCGGTGGACGTGCCCGCCATCGCCGCGCTGGCCTGGTTCATCGCGCTCTACTGGGTGATCCAGGCGGTGCTCGACCGCGTCATCGTTCGGATCTAGTGCAGCACTAGCCGGGGGGACTGGAGGAAGCCTGCGTGTCCATGTGCGCCCAGGTCGACAGCAGAGCGATCAGATCCTCGGTGCGCTCGAGCGTCGCGTCGACGCCGAGGGCGCGCATCGGGCTGACGTCGCCGGTGGCGCCCACCAGGATCCCGCGCGCCTCGGCGGCGCCGGCGCGCTCGTTCCGGTAGCGGCGGACCAGCTCCCAGTCGTCGCGGACGTCGCCCACATAGACGAGCGAGCCCACGCCCGTCGCGGCGACCACACAGTCGAGACACGCGGGGTCGGGCTTGCGGATCGCGTCGCCGGTGACAACGGCGTCGAGGTCAGACGCGGTCCAGCCCAGCCTGTCCAGCGCCGCATCCATCTCCAGGCGCGTGCGCCCTGAGACGATCGCCACCGCGCGTGCCCCGCTGGCGCGCAATCGTTCCGGCAACGCCGGGGCGATCAACAGTTCCTCGCGTTCGATCAGCCCACGGCGGTCGGCGCCATAGCGCGCCGGCTCGCCGCCGCGGCGTTCGGTGGCGTCCGCGCCCCAGTACAGCTCGTCGAATATGCGCAGCACCAGGGTGCCGTCGATGCGCCGGAGGTCGGGCGCGACCCGGCGCAGCCCCGCCAGCCCTCCGCCAATGGCGTCCACAGCGGCACGCAGCCCGGGCAGCTCCGCCTGACGGCCGTCGGCGCCGAGAGCCGCCAGCGCGATGCTGACGTCGATGTCGTCGTTGAACCCGCGCGCGGACTTGAGGTCGACGATGTCCTGCTGGGACGGACGCCACGGATCGGCGACCCCGAGCAGGCGCTGGACGGTGACCACGGTCTGACGGGCGGCCTCGCGGAAGGAGCCGCGGACATCGATGAGGACGCCGTCGACGTCGAGGACCACAGCCTCGGCGCGGAAGCCGGGGGCCAGACCCGCGCGTACCCAGGCGCCGGCGGGCAGGGGCGGGGCGGCCGGCGCCGGGGCGGCGCTCACTCCCTCCGGGCCGCGGTGACCGCCCCCGACGGCGCGCCGTTGCGCCGCCAGGGCGAGGCCGCCGCCTGCTCGCGGCGCAACTCGACGCGGTAGGCGCCCTCGCCGAGGAGGCCGGCGACCGCTCTCTCCAGGGCCGGCGTGGGGCTCACTCCGCTCTCGGGGCCGAGGGTGACCTCGTCCACCTTGCCAGGGTGATCGACGTGCACCACCACGGGGATGTCGCCGGGATGGGCGTCGAGGCAGCGGCGCAGGCTGACCGCGAGCGCGCCCTGCGCGTGGCCCACGGTGACGTGCACGGTCTGATCGGCGCGCCAGGTCAGCAGCCGGGGATCCTCGAGAGCCATCACGATCTCGGCCACCAGCTTGGCCGGCTGCGGCTCGCCCATCTCGTCCTCGCCCGCGCCCAGCAGCCCCTCGGCGGCGCCTCGAGGCGCCTCCACCTTGCCGCGCACCACCACCACGGCGTCGGGCCGGAGCAGAGCGGCGCATTCCTCGAAGGTGCGCGCGAAGATCACGACCTCGCACGCCCCGGTCATGTCCTCGAGCTGCAGGAAGGCCATGCGGGCGCCCGTCGTCGAGCGGCGCGGCACCACTGTGCGCAGCTCGCGGACGGCGCCGCCGATCTGCACCACCAGTCCGTCGAGGTGCGGGCCCAGTTCGCCGATGGTGGTGTCGACCCGGCTGCGGATGGTGTCCGCGACGCGCCGCAGCGGATGGTCGCTGAGATACATCCCGAGGTGCTCACGCTCCCAGTGCAGGTACTCGTCGCTGGGCGGCGCGGCGGGAATGCCGACCAGCTCGATGTCGTCGAACCCGGCGGGGGGCGCGTCGCCTCCGGCAACCCCCGGCACCACCTCGGGGAGCCCGAAGATCGAGGTCTGGCCGATCTCCCGCTCGTAGCGGATCTGCTGCGCCCGGTCGAGGGCGCGGTCGATGGTGGCCAGCAGGGCGGCACGGTCGCCGAGAGGGTCGCACGCGCCGCTGCGCACCAGCGCCTCGAGCACGCGGCGGTTGAGGTCGCGACCGCCGGCGCGCAGGCAGAGGTCGAGCAGCGACCGAAAGGGTCCGCTCTCGGCACGCGCCTGGATGATCTGCTCGACAACCTTGGTGCCGACGTTCTTGATGCAGCTGAGCCCATAGAGGATCTCCCGCGCCTGCGGGTCCCCCACGGTGAAGCCGGCATCACTGCGGTTGACGTCGGGCGGGAGCACGGCGAGCCCGCGGGCGTGGGAGTCGAGGATGGCCGGCTTGAGGCGGTCGAAGTCACCGGACTTGCTGTTGAGCAGCGCGGTCATGTACTCGAGCGGATGATTGGCCTTGAGGTAGGCGGTCTGGTAGGAAATCAGCGCGTAACAGATGCTGTGGGCGAGGTTGAACCCGTAGCCGGCGAAGAAGGCGATGAGGTCGAACAGCTGGGCGGCCACCTCGTCGGAGGTGCCGCGCTCGACCGCCCCCTTGATGAACTTGATGCGCTGCCGGGCCATCTTGGCCTTGTCCTTCTTGCCCATGGCCGCGCGCAGCACGTCCGCCTCGCCGAGGGTGTACCCGGCGACGGCCTGGGCGATCCTCAACACCTGTTCCTGGTACACGATGGTGCCGAACGTTGATGCCAGGATCGGCTCCATCCTGTCCTCGAGTCCGGGCGGATAGCCGATCGGCGCCTCACCGCGCTTGCGCTTCATGTAGAGCTCGATGACCCCGCCCTCGATGGGCCCCGGCCGGTTGAGGGCGCTCGCGGCGGAGATGTCCTCCAGCGACTGCGGTTGCATGTCGATGAGGATCCGCTTGGCCCCCACCGCCTCGAGCTGGAAGACGCCCAGGGTGTCGGCCCGGCCGAGCAGCGTATAGGTGGCCGGATCCTCCAGGGACACGGCGTCCATGTCGATGCGGGGCCGGCCGGAGGTGCGCTCGATGTTGTCGAGGGCCTCCTCGATCACCGAGAGGTTGGTGAGGCCCAGGAAGTCCATCTTGAGCAGGCCGATCCGCTGCACTCCGTCCATGTCGAACTGGGTGACCTGCATGGACGCGTCGCGGTCGCCGGTGGAGCGCTGGAGCGGCACGATGTCGATGAGCGCCGAGGGCGCGATCACCACCCCGGCGGCGTGCGTCGAGGCGTTGCGGCAGATGCCCTCGAGGCGGCGGGCGATGTCGATGACCGGGCGCGCCCAGTCCTCGCGTTCGAGCACCTCGCGCATCTCGCGCGAGCGGGCTGCGTCCTCCAGGGTGATGCCGATCTGCGCGGGCACCAGCTTGGCGAGCCGGTCGACGTCGGGCAGCGGCACATCGAGGACCCGGCCCACGTCGCGGATGGCGGCGCGCGCCGCCATGGTGCCGAAGGTGATGATCTGCGCGACCCGCTCCTTGCCGTACTTCTCCTGCACGTACTGGATGACCCGGTCGCGGCGCCGATCGTCGAAGTCGATGTCGATGTCGGGCATCGAGAGGCGCTCGCGGTTGAGGAAGCGCTCGAAGATCAGGCCGTAGCGAAGGGGGCAGATGTTGGTGATGCGCAGCACGTAGGCGACCAGCGAGCCGGCTGCGCTGCCGCGTCCCGGACCCACCTTGACGTCGTTGCAGCGCGCGGCCCTTATGAAATCCTGGACGATCAGGAAGTAGGCGGCGAAGCCGGTCTCGCGGATGACGTCCAGCTCCATGGCGAGGCGCTCGCGCGCCTCCTGGGACGGCTCGGGGCCGTAGCGTTCGACGAGGCCCTGCTCGCAGAGCTCGCGCAGATAGGCGTCGGCGTCGAGGCCCTCAGGGATGGGCTCGTAGCGGGGCAGGAGCGTCTGGCCGAGGGTCATCTCGAAGTTGCATCGCTGCGCCACCGCCAGGGTGTTCGCGACAGCTTCGGCATGATCGGGGAAGCGGGCGCGCATCTCCCGGCCACCGGCGAGGTAGAAGCTGGGGCCGTGGAAGCGGAAGCGCTTCTCGTCACTGCGCCGCGCCCCCGTCTGCAGGCAGAGCAGGATGTCGTGGGCCTCGGCGTCGTCGGGGTGGATGTAGTGCGAGTCGTTGGTGCAGACAAGGGGGATGCCCGTGCGCCGGGCGATGTCGCGCAGCCCGTCGCGGATCACCACCTCCTCGGGGATGCCGTGGTCCTGCACCTCGAGGAAGTAGTTGTCGCTCCCGAAGATCTCCAGGTGCTCGCGGGCCACCGCCTCGGCGGCATCGAGGTCGCCACGCAGCACGGCCTGGGGGAGCTCGCCGCCGATGCAGGCGCTCAGGCAGATCAGCCCCTCGCTGTGCTGGGCCAGCAGCTCCTTGTCGATACGTGGCTTGTAGTAGAAGCCGTCGAGCTGGGCTGTGCTGACCAGGTGGATCAGGTTGCGGTAGCCGGTGGCGTCGCGCGCCAGCAGGACCAGGTGGTTGGGGTCGCGATCGGCCTTGCCCTCCTTGTCGCGATGCGAGCGGGGGGCCATGTACATCTCGCAGCCGATGATCGGCTTGATGCCGGCGTCGCGCGCCGCCGCCTGGAACTCCACGGCGCCGTAGAGCACCCCGTGGTCGGTGATGGCCAGGGCGGGTTGCTGCAGGCGCTTGGCCTCGGCGACCAGCTCGCCGATCCGCGCCGCCCCGTCGAGCAGGGAGTACTCGGTGTGCGTGTGCAGGTGGACGAAGGGCTCTTCGGCGGGGCCCGCTTCCAATGGCGCGGCGCCCGCGACTGGAGCGGCTGCGGAGGTGGCGACGGGGTCCAAGCGGGCGGTACCTCAGAGCGGGCAGGCGGAGCCCCGAGCGGGCGAACGGGTGTACGGTACCACCCGCCCCAGGGCGCCGCCAAGGGGCTGGGTGGGCGGCCCTGGCGGGGCGGCCGCGCGGGGGATTCTGCTCGCTGCGCAG
>DATDHG010000164.1:0-3945 GCA_036521675.1 Candidatus Dormiibacterota bacterium | reverse complement strand
TCGAGGGGCGCGTCCTCGTCAGGGAGTGGCGCCTCGGCCAGCCGCGCGACGGCCGCCAGTCCCTCGGGCGCCCTGCCGGCGAAGACGAGGCCGATCGCCAGTGTCGACAGCGAGTCGGAGACCGGCGACGGGCCCTGGGCGGCGTCCAGCGACCGCGCCGCCCAGGAGGCCGCCTCGGCGCCGTTGCCGCGCCCCATGTGCACGTGGGCGACCTGGGCGGCGATGTCCTCGGCGAGCTGCTGGTCGGCGGGCAGCGCGCAGAGCTCGTAGGCCGCGGTCAGCACGCGCTGAGCCTCGTCATACCGCCCCGACGTCAGCGCGAGACTGCCAAGAACGTAGCCGCGGCGCGGCGACGGCGGCAAAGCGGTGATCTCGTCCACGAGTGTGAGGGCGTCGCCCCCGCCGCCGCCGACGAGCATGTACTTGGCGGCGTCGAGCAGCCGTCGGTCACGCTCGGGCCCCGTCGCGGTGAGCCGGCTCGCCGACATCATGGTGTCGGCGGCACTCTCCCAGGCGCCGCGTGCGGCCTCGCGCAGCCCGAAGTCTGCAAGGTCACCAGCCAGTTGAGCGTCATCTCCATGCGCCGCAGCCACCCGATGCCGGAGGGCTGCCGCAGTGTCGGCAACCAGGCCTGCGGCGCGGGCGTGGAGCTGCGCGCGCTGCGCCGGCCCGAGGTCGTGGTAGGTCGCGGCCTGGACGAGCGGGTGCGGAAAGGCGACCGTCCGTTCGCGCGGATCACCCTGCTCCTCGAGCAGATGCGCGTCGATGGCGAGCTCGAACGGAGGCAGGGGGTCGTCGACATCGGCGAGCTGCCCGGCGATAGAGAGCCGGCAGCGGATGCCCAGGACCGAGGCCGCGCGCACCAGTCGCTGGGTGTCGGGCGGGCATGCCGTCAGTCGTTCCAGCACCAGGTCGGCAAAATCGCTGGGCGAGGGCAGCGGGACGTCGGCAGACTGTCGCAGGATGTCGGGGGGCAGCTCTTCGAAGACCGCGCGAGCGTGGAGAGGGTTGCCGCCGGTGTGCACACGGACCCGGTCGGCCGCTCGGGCTGACAGGTGTTCGACGCCCATGAACGCGCCGAGCTCCCGGATCGCCGCCCCGTCGAGGCCGGCCAGCCGCAGCCATGCTCCCCGCCCGTGCTCGACGAGCCGGTGCACGCCTGCGAGCAGTCCACGCGAGGAGCCGCGTCGTGAGATGACCACGGCGTAGACCCGGTCAGCCTGAAGGCGACGAAGGGCGAATACCAGAGCCTGCACCGATGATCGGTCTGCCCACTGGGCGTCGTCGATCAGGAGGAGCACGGGCGTCGCACTCTGGAGGACGCCCAGGAGCTCCAGGAGGCCGGCGCCGACCCAGATCGGATCGCGTGGCTCGGCCCCGGGCGCTCCGACCCCGACGAGTGCATCGGGAAGTTTGACCGCGGTGCCGCGCACCAACTGGTCGACCACCCCGTAGGCCAGGAGCGCCTCCGCTTCCTCGCCGCTCGCCTCGAGGACCTGCAGGTCGCCGACCTCGCGGAGCAGGCGGCGGGCCAGCGCCGTTTTGCCGATGCCGGGCTCCCCGGTCAGGAGCACCACGCGAGGATGTCCCCGGCGAACGAGGTCAAGCTCGGTGAGGAGGCGGGCCAGCTCGGTTCCCCTGCCCACAAACCCTGGCTCCAACGTCTCGCGCCCCCGTTGATACGCCGCCTCCGAGTGAGGAGCGCAATCCTACCGTGGGGTACAGCCGGGGTTCGAAGAGGGCTTCGTCTCCCGGGTTTCCTCCGGGCCGCCTGCGTCAAGGCAGCGTTGATCCGGCCCGTCGCGCGCGCCGTAGTCATGTCAGCAGCCTCGGGTGCGCCCGGTTTCCACCGCTCCCGGCGGTGGTCAGTTAGGAGTGTCCAGATGTCCAGAGTTTCCCGTCGTGCCTTTCTGTCGACAGCGGGCGCGGTGACCGGGGCGGCCGCCCTCGGGGCGGCTGTCGCGGGCCCCAAGCTGGTGGCGACAGCCGCCGACCTGACGGCGCGGTCCTCGCCCGCGTCGATGCCCGACGGCCCAGTCGTGGCCGTCGTCCGCAACCCCGCCGCGGGCGATGTCTCGCTGGTCGTCGGTGACCGCGAGGTGGCCGTTCACGACGCCGCGCTGGTTCGACGCCTCGTCGACGCTGCCGGCTGATCGCAAACATCTTCAGGAGAACAGACAGATGTCGTCGCACCGCGAGGCGCCGGGGATCAGCAAGGACCCGGTCGCCGACAACACCGACACGTACGCGTTCATCAGCCCAGATCGCCCGGATACGGTCACGATCATCACCAACTACATTCCCATCGAGGCGCCCGCCGGGGGCCCGAATTTCTATGAGTTCGGCGAGGATGTCCTCTACCACATCTACATCGACAACGACGCCGACGCCAAGCCGGACGTCACCTACGAGTTCCGATTCCAGACGCTGTTGCGCAACCGCAGCACCTTCCTGTACAACACCGGGCCGATCACGTCGCTCGGCAGCGCCAACTGGAATCGCCGCCAGGTCTACACCGTGTGGCGGCGCCTGGAGGGCCAGGCGAACGGACAGGTGATCGCCCAGGGGCTCACCAGTCCACCGTGCAACATCGGACCGCGGTCCACGCCTGATTACGACGGCCTCGCCGCGGCGGCCGTGCACGCGCTTCCCGGTGGCGGAAAGGTGTTCGCCGGGCAGCGCGCCGAGGGCTTCTTCGTCGACCTCGGCTCGATCTTCGACCTGGCCGTGCTCCGGCCCGTGCAGAACCTTCATCTCCTCCCGCTTCCTGCGGCTCCCGGCGTCAACGCGACCAAGGACGTCAACGTCCACACCATCGCCATTCAGGTGCCCATCAGCCAGCTCACGCGCGACGGCAGCACCCCCAGCAATCCCGCCGACGCGCGCGCTGTGCTGGGAATCTGGGGAGCGGCCAGCCGGCGGCGGGTCTCGGTGCGCGAGCGCGCCGACGAGGACGTGCACACGGGCCCATGGGTCCAGGTGTCGCGCCTGGGCAACCCGCTCTTCAACGAGGTCATCGTCCCGATGGCGCGCAAGGATCGTTGGAACGCGCTGTCACCATCGGCTGACGCCGAGTTCCTGCAGTTCGTCCAGCACCCCGAGCTGGCGAAGCTGCTGCCGGTGCTCTACCCGGGCGTCTTCCCGCACCTTGCGGGGCTGACCGCGGCGAGGGCCGATCTCGTCGCCATCCTTCTCACCGGAGTGCCGGGCGGCATCGTGCCCGGCTTCCAGAACTTCACAGGCACGACGATCGCGGACATGCTCCGCCTCAACGTGGCCATCCCGCCGGCATCCAACCCCAATGCGCTGGGAGTCGTGGGGGGTGACCTGGCAGGTTTCCCGAACGGGCGGCGGGTTGCGGACGACGTTGTCACCATCGAGCTGCGCGCCGTGGCCGGCGCCACGTATCCGCTCGTCAACCCGGCGTACGTGCCCGACGCGGCCATCCCGGCCGTGAGCGACGGCCTGACAGCGCAGAACAGCGGCGTGCACTACCTCACCCATTTCCCGTATCTCGGAGTTCCCCACGACGGCTTCCACACTCCGGCGGCGTGACCGTGGTGGGCGCCTCGCATCAGCAACCACCGCTGCACGCGGCGCGGGACGACAGCCCGGCGCCGGGCCATGCGCTGCCGCCTGACCTGACGACCGGGTGCGTCATCCTCGACATCGGCGGTGAGACCGGAGCGCTTGTCATCCACACCGGTGCCGATCGACTCGGCGACGAGATCGAGGTGACCCGGCTCGATGGGGCAGGCATGCCAACTCACGTCGCTGTGCTGAAGCGCCGCATCTCCGGCGGCGTGGCCCATGCCGCCGTGTTCAGCACGCTCCGAGAGGGTACCTACCAGATCCACGGAGCCGGCCCGTCGTGTCCGGGGCGCGCTCACGTGATGGCAGGCGGGGTGGCGGAGGTCGACTGGCGGGCAGCGGAACGAACATCCC
>DATDHG010000163.1:0-9547 GCA_036521675.1 Candidatus Dormiibacterota bacterium | reverse complement strand
CGTCAGGAGCTGCCGGCCGTCCAGGTCGACGAGGATCCCGAGGATGGTCGCCCGCGTCTCCTCGTACGCGGCCGCCAACGATTGACCAGGCCCATCGCGAAGGGGCTCGCCCGCAGGCTCGAGCTTCCCGCGAGACCGCGGATCGGCAGAAGGCGTAACGCTCATGCTGGTACCCCCTTGTCGGCGGACGTCGCAGTACTGCATCTCCCTGGGAGATTGGTCCTGTTGCTATTGGGGCGCCTGGCCGTGCTGAGCAGGCCATCGATGCCGCGGTCGACCAGCTTTGTCCAGCGCGCTCCCCCGGGCTCGTTGGCTATCTGTTGGCCGGCCAGACCGGTCAGCAGTGCCCGGCAGAGATCGGCGTCGGTGGGATCGCCAAGGCCGGCGGCGCCCAGCCAGCCCTCGAGGTAGCCGAGGGCCTCGGCCGACAACTCCAACGACCCGGCGGAGGGCACGAAGTCCGGTATGACGCGCTCGAACATGAGCTGATGCCGAACGGGATCCTCCACGCAGAAAGCCAGGAACGCCCGGGCCCCGCGCCGGAGAGACCGAATGGGATCACGGTCGACGCCCAGCGCAGCGCGCTGGTCGGTCAGCGCACGGAAGCCTTGGGCGAACATGGCGTCGTAGATCGCCTGTTTGGACGGAAAGTACGTGTAGAGGGATTGGTGGCGCATCTGGACTGCCAGCGCGAGGTCGCGCAGAGAGAACCCGGTGATGCCCCGGCTCCGCGCCAGCTCCCAGGCGGCCTCCAGAATCTCTTCCCTGGTGGCCTCGTGTCTCAGTCGCTGCCTGCCAGCTGCAGGTCTTCCTGCCATTGGTCGTGATTTTCGTGCCGACCGAGCCACCTGTCAAGAGGGGGTCCTAACCGGCTGCCCGGTTGCCGTGGAGGAGGTGGCGCCAGAGCAGCAGCGGCACCACCCGGGTGATGCGCAGCCAGGCCCGCCGCCAGCGCATCGCGTCCTTGCGGGTGAGCCCGCTCGCTGAGAACTCGGCCTTGCCGGACAGGGTGGCGATCTGCCCCAGGGCATCGACGGTGCTCTCCCGCACCCTGCGCCCGGTGGGGGGGTGGGTGCCCCGTGGGTGCAGCAGCGAGGTGCCGTCGGGGGGCAGTGCCGCCGCGATCCGACCGGCGTAGTCGAGGGCTGTCTCCGAGGGTCTGCGCCGCACTCCCAGGAGCCGTCCCAGCATGGCCAGGCGGCGCCACAGCGAGCGCAGGCTGCGCGGCCGCGTCACCCAGGTGACCAGCAGCGCCGTGAGCAGCGCGATCAAGACGAAGGCCGAGACGGTCTCGATCAGCGCGGCCGGGATCTGCGGACCCGTGCCCGACGTGCCGGCCGCCGCTGCCGCGGCGCGGGCGGTCGGTGCCGCCGAGGGCGCTGGGGTCGGGGTCGCCGCCGCGGCGGGAGTCGGCGTGGTCGACCCGGGCACGACCGGCCGCGGGATGGCGTCGTAGATGCCGTACTGCGAGGCCGGCGTGGGCTCGAACGGGATCCACCCGTAGCCGGGGAAGTAGGACTCCACCCAGACGTGCGCGTCGCTGGTGCTGATCTTGTGGAGCACCTGGTTGGCGCTGCTGTTGGAGTCGTCGATGGTGCCGTCGCCGTAGCCGCTCACCAACCGCGTCGGCACGTTCAACAGCCGCATCATCAGCCCCATCGAGGACGCGAAGTACTGGCAGTAGGCCGCGTGGCTGGTCAGCAGGAAGTAGTGGATCGGCCACTCCGTGGTGCGGGGCGACTGGGCCGGGCGCAGCGTGTAGCTGAAGGTCTGGCTGCGCAGATGGTTCTCGATGGCGCGTGCCCGGTCGTAGTTGTCGGTGAGCCCGGCGGTCCACGACTGGGCCAGGGCCCGGATGTCGTCCAGCTGCGCCTGGTTCTGGGGTGCGGTGTGAGTGTCGAGGTAGCCGTTGTCGGCAAGGAATGAGGGGTAAGCCACGCCGGCGGTTTTCAACTGCTCCGCGGTCGCCGCCGGTACGGTGCCGACGGTCGTCGGCGATCCGACGCCGTCGTTGCTGTCGTAGCTGACCCGATCCACAGTGAGCAGGGAGCCGTCGGACTGGCGGGTGACCCCGTAGGCGATCGCGACCTGGTCGACCGCCTCGGGCTCGCCCGGGAACAGCGCGCGCCCGCTGCCGCTCTCCGACCCCCCGTTCACCACGGTGATGTGCACCTGGACGGGGGTGGCCACCGTCGTGACCCCACCGTCGGCGGGGGTGCGGTCGCGCAGCAGCGTCGAGGCCGGCTGGGCGACCCCCATCACGTTCCCGCTGATCTCGGCGGGGAACCAGTTGCCGGCGTCGAACACCACATCGTCGACAGCGCGCAGATAGACCGTCTCCGTGCTGTGCGTGGTGTAGCTGAGCACGGGCTGGGGGTCGTCGACGAGCGGGCCGCCGGGCACGGTGTTGGGGTTGAAGCCGATCGTGCCTGGGTGCGGGGAGGCCACGCCGCCGCGGCCGGAGCCGGCCCCGGTTCCGCTCCCACCGCCGCGGCCGGCGAAGGTGAAATGGAAGAGCCGCCCGCTGACGTCGCTGCTGGTCAGCGGGGGCAGCGCCACGCCCACGGCCAGGGCGCCCGCGGCTGCGACCAGGGCAACGGTGGTGAACCGGCTGCTCGTCCCCGGCAGGGCCACCACCCGCTGGCGGCTCCAGCGCCCTTCCAGCGCCGCCAGCTCGCACCGCGCGAGCAGGGCCAGCGAGGCCGCGACGGCCAGCACCATGGGGAGCGCCGTGGCGGTGGGGTTCGGAGCGTTGATGACGTTGCTGGCCAGAATCAGGTAGGCCGGGAGCAGCGCCAGCGTCCCCTGGCGCTCGCGCACCGCCATCCAGGCCGTCCAGAAGCCGAGTGCCCACATCCCCGCGCAGATGCCCACGATGAAGCTCCAGCTCTCGTCGCCCACCAGCCCGGTGCCGAGCGCCGCCGCGTAGCGGCCGGCCACGTGGCTGAAGGTCGCCGGGCCGCCGTCGGCGGGCATCGCCGAGAGCGTCAGCGGCACGATCACCAGCACGCCCAGCACCGGGGCGGCGAGCAGGGCGGGCAGCCGGCCGGCGCTCGACCCCGCGATCAGCGCGGCCTCGATGACGGCGACCGCCGCCACCGCCAGCGACACCGACATGCCCTCGTTCCAGCCCGCCGCGATCACCGCCCAGGCGGTGGCGACCACGGTGCCCATGGCGAGCAAAGTGAGCGCGGCGCCGTCCCCCAGGCTCAGCCCGCCGCGCTGACGCAGCACCGCGACGGTCATGGCTCTGTGCCGGGCGCGCCCATGGCGCAGCGACGCGGGGACGTCCTCACGGGTTCCCTCAGAGGGCGGCGCGGCGGGCCCGGCTGCCCGTGCTGAGCTCGTCGCCGCGGCGCACCAGCCACCAGTCGACCGCCAGGCGCCAGGCGGCGGCTATGCGCAGCGCCGGCCCCGAGGCGCCGAAGCTGCTCGGCTCGACCACCACAGCAAGATGGCGCTGGCCGCGCACTCCCACCTCGATGAGTGCCTCCACCCAGTCCTGCGAACGGTTGCTCGTGATCACCACCAGGCCGCCCCGACCGCGCCAGGCCGCGCCGTGGCGGCGCAGAACCTCGGCGAGCGGGGTGGTGCCGTCGTCAGTGCAGGTGGCCAGGAAGTGGAGCATGCGCATGCGCTGCGCCTCCCCCCGCCCCGCGCCCACCGCCGTCTGGGCGGCGTCGTTGGTGACCAGTCCCACCGCCTGCCCTCTGCGCAGCCCGGCGTGACACATGGAGGCGGTCAGGCTCACCGCGTACTCGAGGGTCGACTCCGGGGCCTCGCCGGCCGAATGACCCTTCTCGAGGTCGAGGACGACGAGCATGTCGGTGCTCTGCCGGGTGTCGAAGACGTGGCTCATGAGCCGCCCGGTGCGCGCCGATGAGGCCCAGTGGATGCGCGAGAGCCCGTCGTTCGAGTCGTACTCGCGGACTGTGGACACGTCCGGGGGAAGGTCGACCGGGCGGCCCCTGCGGCCGTCGCCGGCCCCCACAGTTCCAGACACCAGTGGCCCGATCTCCCCGAGGTTGTGGAGGGCGGGGTAGACCAGCACGGTGCTGACCGGGGCCACGCTCAGCCGCCGCGGAAACAGGCCGAAGGGGTCCCCCAGGCGGGCTTCGAGGGGGCCGAACGAGTACACCCCGCGGCGTACGAAGGTGCCCCGCGCCGACCAGGCCACGCGACCCCCGCCGTGCAGGGAGAAGGCGCGCCCGGGCACATAGCCGGGCAGCCTGGTGCCGTCGTGAACCTCGCAGTAGGCGATGGGCAGCGTGCCTTCGTTGTGCACCACAAAGCGCTCCACGAAGGGCTCCCCCACCATGAAGGTGCCCCGCGGCGACTCCCGGGTGACGCGCAGCCGGCGCGCCACGACCCGCGACCACACCAGGGCGATGAGCAGCAGCAGCAGCAGCACGTAGGCGAGCGTGTAGGCGAGGTGGACGCCGGTGATGCCCGCAAAGAAGCTGAGCACCGCCACGCAGGCGATCAGCGGCGCCCGCCCGTTCATGACGACAGCATGCGCCGGCCCGTGCCGGGGACCGCCTGGGCGTCGATCACCTCGGCGAGCACACTCTCGGGGGTCAGGCCGCGCAGCTCGCTGTTGGGCTTGAGGATCAGCCGGTGCGTGAGCACCGCCGGAGCCAGCGCCTTCATGTCGTCGGGGAGGACGTAGTCGCGGCCTTCGGCGGCCGCCCGGGCCTGGGCGGCGCGCAGCAGGCCGAGGCTGCCGCGCGGGGAGGCGCCCAGCGAGACGTCCGGGTGCCGCCTGGTCGACTGCACCAGGCGGACGGCGTACTCCTTGAGGGCGGGGTCGCAGTGGACCTCGGTGATGGCGCGCTCGCAGGCGAGCAGCTCCAGGGGGGTGGCCACCGACTCCACCTCCAGGAGCGGCTGGGTGGTCTGGAAGCGGTCGAGCATCGCCACCTCCTCGTCGGCCTCGAGATAGCCGAGCCGGACCTTGAGCAGGAAGCGGTCGACCTGCGCCTCGGGCAGCGGGTAGGTGCCACCCAGCTCGATGGGGTTCTCGGTGGCGAGCACGATGAAGGGCTCCGGGAGCGGATGGGTGGTGCCGTCGACGGTGACCTGCCGCTCCTCCATGGCCTCGAGCAGGCTCGACTGGGTCTTGGGAGTGGCCCGGTTGATCTCGTCGGCGAGGAGCACCTGGGCGAAGACGGGGCCCTTGCGGAAGTGGAAGTTCCCCGTGCGCGGGTTGAAGATGTTGACGCCCGTGATGTCGGCGGGGAGCAGGTCGGGGGTGAACTGCACGCGCTCGAAGTCGCACCCGGTGGAGCGGGCGAGCGCCTTGGCCAGCATCGTCTTGCCCACTCCGGGGACGTCCTCGATCAGCACATGGCCGCGGCACAGCAGGGCCAGCACGCAGAGCTCGACCTCGGCATCCTTGGCGACGATGACGCGGCCGACGCTCTCGACCAGCCGCTTGACCATCGAGCGAACGTCAGTCGGCACCCCAGATCCTCGGAGCGCCCGGAAGGCGGATTGACCTCCTCGTCGCCCTGGAATGAGTATAGGTCTGCGCAAACACCCTCTCTGTCCGATCGATCTGCCGGTGCGCTAGGATGTCGCGAACGGCTGACGGACTTGTGAAGCGTTTGCTGCAGCCCGTGCCGGCTTCTGGGGACCCCGACACCCGACCCCTCATCCACACCGGTAGGGAGGGACCCGTGCCAGAGACTCTCGATCAGGACCAGGACATCCTCACCACCGGCGAGGCCGCCGCCCTCTGCGGGGTCAGCCGCTCGACCCTGCGTCGGGCCGTCGCCCAGGGGCAGATCCGCGCCTGGCACACCCCGGGCAAGCACCTGCGCTTCACGCGTTCCACGTGCCAGGAGTTCGCCCACAGCCTGGGCCGCATCGACGTTGTCGGCCGGCCCCACGGAGATCGGCTCCAGCCCGCCCAGACCGCCGAGAAGGCCGTCTCGGGAACCCCGCTGCGCGTCTCGGTCTGAGGCGGGATCCTAGCGCCGGCGCGCCAGGAAGCCGCCCACCGACCCTCCGAAAAGCGCCAGCAGGTCGCCGGTGATGACCTGGTCGATGCGCATCGGCCCCAGGTCGATGAGGTTGCGCGGACCGCCGGTCACCTGGAAGGAGTCGTGCACGAGGCGCACCTCGTCGGCGAACTCGTAGAGGATGGCCACGGCGATGAAGCCGATCCCGACCATCATCCCGTGCCAGACCCCGTGACGGCCGGCCACCCGGCCGGCCACGAAGCCGCCGCCGATGACCGCGAGGAAGGTGGCCATCCCCACGACGCCACCGTCGAGGCGGCCCTGGGGGCCGAAGGCGCCGTCGGCGAGGATGAGGCCGCCGTTCGTCATGAGGATGAGGAGCAGCTGCCCCGTGACCAGCCCGACCAACACCGCTCGCAGCGAGACCCGGGGGATGCCGAAGCCGCCGGTGGCGACCTCCGCCTCGCGTGGCGCCTGGCGGGCGGTGACCCGCGGTTCGGCCACGGCGCTCGCGGGCCCGGGGCCGGGGCTGCGGCGGCGGTTCTCGCGAGACATCGGACCTGATTCTAGAGAGGGCCGGCGGAGGCGGCGCCGGCGCCGCTCACGGAGCCGAGAGGCTCTCCGGCGAGTTGCCCACGTGGTTGTCGTAGAACTTCTGCAGCTCGCCCGTGGGCATGGTGTCCAGGGTGTTGAAGGGGTCGTACCAGTCCCAGCTGATGGCGGCGAACCTGTGGCCGAAGTCCTGCGCGTAGGGGATGACGATCGACTTCGCGTAGGAGTTCGCGTTACCGACGGTTGCGGCCAGCCCCGTGTCCGCCCCCTGGGTCGCGTACCACTGGCGCAGCTTGAGGACCTCGTCGGCGCAGCCGGTGGGGCAGTGGTAGAGCACCACGATGTAGCCGTGTTCGAGGTTGTGCACCCAGTATTCGGGCGCAACCGGGTTGACGTAGACGCCGGCCTGAAGGGGAGCGATTCCGTAGCCCAGGTTGTAATGGCACCCGCTGGTGGGCGGGGTGTGCTCGTAGTGCACCTTGGTGGGCGGGTTGACGTGGTAGTGCGGCATCTGGGGGATCTGCTGGCCCACCGGCGTCCCGTTCGTGCCGGGCTCGGCGTAGTAGGGGTCCGCCGCGCCGCCCTGGGTGTCCGAGCACGTGTCGTTGCTGACCTGGGGATTCCCGCCGCCGCAGGCTGCGAGCAGCCCCGACGCCGCCACGCCGACAGCGAGCAGCAGCAAACGAACCTGGATCATTGCGGCCGGTGACTGTACCAGCCGACCCCCGAACCTCCCCGCGGTCGAAGCCGGTCCGGCTCGTCGGGCTGACCGGCGGCATCGCCAGCGGCAAGTCGACCGTGGCCCGCCGTCTGGTGGCCCTGGGAGCGGCCTTGATCGATGCCGATGCCCTGGCGCGCGAGGTGGTGGAACCCGGGCAGCCCGCGCTCGCCGAGATCGCCGCCGGCTTCGGCCCGGGGGTGCTGGCGCGAGACGGGAGCCTCGACCGGACCGCCCTCGGCGCCGTCGTGTTCGCCGATCGGGCCGCACGCGAACGCCTGGAGACGATCACCCACCCCCGCATCGCCCAGCTGACCGCCGCGCGCATCGCCGCAGCCCTCGCCGGGGCGGCCCCGGCCGTCGTGGTCGACATCCCCCTGCTCTTCGAGAAGAGCCGCGCGGGAGCGTTCGAGGGAGTGCTCGTGGTGTGGTGTGACGCGGCCACCCAGCTGCGCCGGTTGATGACCAGGGACGGCCTCGACGAGACCCAGGCGCGCGCCCGCCTCGACGCCCAGATGAGCCTCGACGAGAAGCGCCGGCAGGCCACCTGGGTCATCGACAACTCCGGCAGCGAGCAGGCCTGCCTCGAGCAGGTGGACGCGTGGTGGCGCAAGCACGTCCACGCCGGCCCTCAGCGCGGCAGCGACGCCTCGCTCGCGGCCAGCCCCTCATAGAGTAAAGCCACGAGCTGCCGCTCGTCGCGCGCGTAGAGCTCTCGGCCCGTCCGCTTCAGCGTGCCCATCACGTAGCCGGTCAGGATCATCTCCGCCACCCCGAGCACAGCGTATGCGGCAAACCTGGCATCAACGTCGCTGCGCAGCTCGCCCGCGGCGCGGCCTTGCTCGATGAGCCGCTCGACGGAGTCGAAGGCCACCAGCACCGCCTCGATGTCGTGCGACTCCAGGAACTCGTAGCTGCGGCTGATCTCGTTGATCAGCACGGTCATGAGATGCGGCTCGGTGCGATAGGTCTCGATCCAGAAGTGCACCAATCGTGAGAGCTTCTCGCGAAAGCTCGCCCGCATTGCCACCAGTTCGCTCAGGTAGTCCATGTGCCGCCCCCAGCGCTCGCTGAAGATGGCCGCGAGGATGTCGTCCTTGTTGCGGAAGTGGTGGTAGACGAGGCCGTAGGCGATGCCCGCCTGCTCGGCGATGTCGGCGACCCGCGCGCCGTGGAAGCCGCGGCGGGCGAACACCTCGGTGGCCGCCTCAAGGATGCGCTCGCGGGTCCGCGCGCCGCGTCGGGTGAGCCCGCTCGGGGAGGCGGCTGAGGAGGCTGCGGACACCCCGGCGGGCAGGCGCGCACTCACGGCCTCAGTGTATTTCGAGGCTGCCACGGAGCGAACACGTGCTCGTCTTAAGACCCGGGCTGCGCTAGCATCGCGGCAGCGGACATTCACCGCCGCGGAGGCCTGAGACCATGCAGGAGCTGCTCTTCAAGGTGCCGGCGCCCTTCGCCGGCGTGGAGGACGTGGGCTTCAGCGCCCGCTACCCCGCCCAGGAGCGCGACGAGCCGCTGCGCGACATCACCATCTTCGTCGAGGGACCGGCGCAACCGATGCGCTCCCTGTACCCGCGGCTGCTCCTGTTCAGCGAGAAGGACCGCCTCGTCGACGACATCAGCGCCGACGACGAGCGCTACAGCTGGACGCAGCCCATCCAGCTGAGCGACGAGGTCTGCGTGCTCAGCTTCCGCGATCGCAGCAGCGTGACCGGCAGCATCGAACCGGCCACGTCGCTGCGCGCCTACGTCTGGAACCTGGTGCGCCCGCTCGCCTTCACCTTCCTGCGCGACTGCGTGCGCCTCGGCGAGCTGCGGCTGTCCGACCGCATCCTCCTGGTCCTCGACCCCGGCCGTCCGCCCACTGTGGACTGGGAGCTGGAGCGGACGGCGATCTACCCCCTCAACGGCTCAGTCCTGCTGCGCAGCGCCTGAAGGCGGCGCCGGCTCGCCCCGCGGGGATGGTAGATAGCGGTAGCCCGGGTGCACGCCGACGGAGAGGCCCTGGTTGTGCGCGACGATCCCCAGCAGTTTGGTCAGCTGCTGCCGCTGTGAGGGGCTGAGCCCGGCACTCATGGCCTCGCTGTGCGCGGCAGCGAGCCGGTGCACCTCAATCATGATCCGCCCCCCCCGTTCGGTGAGATGGACGGCGTAGGTTCGGCGATCAGTCTCTGATGGTCGGCGCTCGATGAGCCCGGCTCCGGCGAGATCGTCAAGGAGCGGGACGATCCGGCTCGGCACCACCCCGAGATCGCTGGCCAGCGCCTGCTGACTGCGGCCTGGACCGCGCTCGATGCGCCGGAGCAATCCCACC
>DATDHG010000162.1:0-8099 GCA_036521675.1 Candidatus Dormiibacterota bacterium | reverse complement strand
GGCGGGCGCGTGGCTTCTCGTGAGCAACGCGGGCTTCGGCACGCGCGGCCACCTCGTCGAGCTCCCGGTGGAGCGCGAGACCGCCGAGGTCATGGTCAACACGGTAGCCATGCACCGCCTGTGCTGCGTGGCGTTGGAGGTCAATGCGGGTCACCGTGAGGGCGGAATCATCACGACGGTGAGCACCGCCGGTTTCCAGCCCATCCCCTACATGGCGACGTATTCGGCCACCAAGGCGTTCATGCTCCATTTCAGCGAGGCTCTGGCGGTGGAGGCACAGGAGGCGGGTGTGCGGGTGATGGCGTTCTGCCCCGGTCCGGTGCGCACCGAGTTCATCGAAGGGGTGTTCACGTCATCCCAGGAAGGGAGAGTCAATCCCTTCTTGATGGAAGTAGAGCAGTGCGTGCGCATCGGTCTGCGCGACTTCGACCGCGGCCACACAATCTCCGTCCCCGGTGTGCTCAACCACGCTACCGCCCTGTTGGTTCCGCACATTCCGCGGGCAGTGGTACGCGGTCTCAGCGGGCGGTTCATGCGGACGGCTGGTTTCGACCGCACCCACGCGCCGGCGGAACGATCCACGTCGGGCAGAGGTGCCGGCCGTGGGAAGGGCGCGGCCAGGCGCTGACGTCGCGTCAGGATTCGGCGGTCGCGAAGCGAAATGTCGTGCCAACGGAAGGCTGAACGAAGGCATCGGGCATGGCACGTGCGAGCTCGTGCGTCGCCCGCCACCCAGTGCAGTGCGCCGGAACGAGTGTCTCGACGCCCAGCGCACGAACCTCCGCCACAGTGATCGGAATGATCGACTCGAACAGACCACCGGTGAGGTGAAAGCCACCGATGAAGCCAGCGATCCGATCCTCGCCGGTGAGCCGCCGGGCGTGGCGCAGCACGTTCACGACACCTGCATGCGAGCAGCCGGATACCACGACAAGCCCGCGATCCCGCACGTTGACGACGACGTTCTGATCGTCCCAGATCCAGGGATCGGGCTCCCACTCGGCGTTCTCACTACGGGCCAGTTGCCAGGGGAAGCCCTTCTCGAAGTCCGTGACACGCTCGACCTGCCCCGACACGAGGACGGTGCCGTCGACGAGGAAGCTCGGGCCTCGTTCGTCGACGACGGTCAGACCTTCGCGTTCGAGGTCGGCCCGCCGCGGTGGCGGCATATGCATCTCAGCACCGGTCGGTAGAACCACTTTGCGGTCTTTCCATGCGTCGGGATGGATGACAAGCGGCATGTGCAGCCGCCCGTGCCGCGCGAAAAGCCCTTCCAGCCCACCGTGATGATCAGCGTGTCCATGGCTGATGGTGATGGCGCGCAGACTGCCGACGTCGATCTGCATGACGTCGAGGTTGTGGGCCAGGGCCTTCGCGGATAGACCGCCGTCGTAGAGGATCGACTGGCGATCGCCCTCGACATCGACGGTGAGAAGAGCGGAGAAGCCGTGCTCGGCCAGCAGGTTGTCCCGGTCCGCCCAGTCGTACGCGAGGGCGAACCGGCGCACGTTCTCCGCGCTCGCCATGAGGATGTCGAGATAGAGGTCCATGACGATCGTGACCTCGACCGAGTCCACCTGCTTGAGCTCGACCATCACGCTCCTCCCATGCGGCGCCCGCCAGTGTAGAGCGTGGCGGCGCCGCGACCCACGTCAGGTCGCGGCGCCTGGAGTGGGAGGAGCGATGCTAGGCGCTGACGTCTCGGCGCTGGAAGATCACTCCGCTTGCGATAGTGGCCGCCGCCACGAAGCCAGCCCCCAGAGCGAGGGCGAAGGTGTAGGTGGAGACGCTGTTGCCGTGCTCGACGATGGCGGCGAGCTGCTGTCCCGGCAGCCAGTGGCCGACACTCGTCCAGGCCGCGGTGAGCGCGTTCTCCAGCGGCAGCATCCACGCCACGCCGGCGATCACCGCTGGGGCCGGGGAGCGCAGCACCAGGCCGAGCAGGGCTCCGAAGACGCCGTAGCCCAGGGTGGCGAGGGTGAGGTCGAACGTGGTGCCCATGGTGTCGCGCAGCCCGCTGGCCAACCACGCCGAGGTGTCGATGCCCTTGCTGGGGGCGATCGCCAACCCGGTCACGAGCGCTGCCCCGGTGGCGACCAGGACCGCGAGGCCGATGAAGGTCAGGATGGCGAGCAGCTTGCCGCTCAGGAGCCGCAGCCTGCGCGGTTCGCGTACCAGCAGGTTGCGCAGCGTCCCATGCGAATACTCCTGGGCGACGGCGATGGCGACGATAGCCAGCGCCACGATGCCCAGGAAGTCGGAGGTGCGCTGCATGATCGCGGCGAAGCCGTCAGGTTGGGAGAGGCTGGCGACGGTGAGCGCGCCGCGACCGCTGTCGGCGCGCAGCACTGCCAGCACGGTGCCGAGGATCGCGAAGCCGGCCATGGCGCCGAGGCCGCCGAGGATCATCCCCGGGCGGCGCAGCTTCAGCCATTCGCTCCTGTAGGCGCGCAGCATGTCAGTGGCCTCCTGTCATGGTGAGGAAGGTGTCCTCGAGGGTGGCGCGTTCCAGGGCGATCTCGGTGAGCGTGACGCCCGCGCCCATGGCGGCGCGATTGAGCTGCGCCGCATAGGCGCGATCGGTGTTGATGCGAGCCCGTCCGTCCACGACTTCGACGGTGTGGCCGTCGCGGCGGGCGATGGCTGCGATCACATCGGCGTCACCGGGGTGCTCTGCACCAACGACCAGGGCTGCGCGTCGGCGCATGAGCAACTCGTCGATGGGGCCCTGGAACAACAGCTTTCCGTTCTGGACGAGCACGATCCAATCGGCGAGCTGCTCGAGCTCACCGAGCAGGTGGCTGCTGACGAAGACCGTGAGGCCGCGGTCGCGCAGGGTGCGAAGCAGGCTGCGCATCTCGATGATGCCGGCGGGGTCGAGCCCGTTCGCAGGCTCGTCGAGGATGAGCAGCTCCGGTTCGTTGAGCAGCGCGGCCGCGACCCCGAGGCGTTGCTTCATCCCCAGCGAGTAGGCCGCGAAGCGGTCGCCGGCGCGGTCGCGGAGCTGGACGATGTCGAGGACTGCGTCGATGCGCGCGCGTGGCTGACCGCCCAATGTGGCGAGCACCTCCAGGTTGCGGCGGCCGCTCAGGGTGGGATAGAAGGCGGGGCTCTCGATGAGCGCACCCACGCGCGGCAGATAGCCCATGGGGTTGTCGATGGAGGCGCCCAACACCGCCGCGCTGCCCTCTGTCGGCCGCACCAGGCCCAGCAGCAAGCGCAGCGTGGTCGTCTTGCCCGCGCCGTTGGGACCCACGAAGCCGGCGATCGATCCGGCGGGGATGCGCAGGTCGACGCCGTCGACGGCGCGGCGGTGTCCGTAGGCCTTGGTCAGGTTGCGGCTGCGGATCGCCCAGACCTGCTCCGGGACGCGTCGCGGCCCGGCCGCAAACGGTGAGGTGATGGTGCCATCCTCGACAGCAACATCGACTGTGGGGATGGTGGCTGCTCCAGCCATGGTGGCAATGCCTCCGTTTGTGCGAATGGTCCGCGGCCCGGTGACCGCTTGGTCCCATGCTCGCCGCCGCCGGGGGTCGGTGTCGTCGGCCGCGGCGCCGATTCCTCTCGTCCCCGCGGATGAATCTCGCGGATGAGGATCCCGGTAACGGCGGCGAGGCTCAGCCCCCGGGGGTGACGAAGCCGGTCTCGTAGGCCAGCACCACCGCCTGGGTGCGGTCGTGGAGACCGAGCTTCATGAGCACTCGGGCGACGTGGCTCTTCACCGTCGTCGTGCTGACCACGAGCGTGTCGGCGATCTGCTGGTTGCTGAGGCCGCGGGCCAGGAGGCGCAGCACCTCCTGCTCGCGCGCGCTCAGCTCGGCGAGCACGCCCGGGTCGGCGCGTCGTGGTGCGGGCAGGCCCACGAAGCGTTCGATGAGCCGCCGGGTGACCGAGGGGGCGAGCAGCGCTTCACCGCCGGCCACCGTGCGGATGCCGGCCACCAGCTCCTGAGGCGGGACGTCCTTGAGCAGGAACCCGGCGGCCCCGGCGCGGAGCGCGTCGTAGACGTACTGGTCCAGGTCAAACGTGGTGAGGATGAGGATGCGCGGGCGCGGCTCGCCGTCGAGCGCGGTGATGCGCCGCGTGGCCTCGATGCCGTCCATGACGGGCATGCGCACGTCCATCAGCACCACATCGGGATGCAGCTCAGCGGCGAGCGCCACCGCTTCGGCGCCGTCCGCGGCCTCGCCGACCACCTCGAGGTCGTCGCGTGCCTCCACCACCATGCGGAAGCCGGCGCGAACCAGGGTCTGGTCGTCGGCGATGAGGACGCGAACCGTCACGCGGCCGGCTCGCCTGTGGGGAGGCGCGCGTGCACCCGGAATCCGCCGCCCGGCTGCGTCCCCACGTCGAGAGTCCCGTGGAACAGAGCGACGCGCTCGCGCATCCCCACCAGGCCCCGACCGGTGCCTGGCACAGTCGCGCCGTTCCCGCCGCCCGAACCGTTGTCGGTCACCACGAGCTCTACGTCGCCGTCGGCATAGCGCACCACCACATCGGCCCGCGTCGCCCCGGCGTGCTTGAGGGTGTTGGTCAAGGCCTCCTGGACGATGCGGTAGGCGGTGAGGTCGACAGAGTCAGGCAGGAGCCGGACTTCGCCCTCGACGCGCACCAGCACCTGCAGCCCCGCGGCCCTGGACTGGTCGGCGAGGCGCTGCACCTGGACCAGGCGGGGCTGGGGCGTCAACCGCTCCGGCTCCCCGCCCTCGTGCAACACGCCCACCAGGGCGCGCATCTCTGCCAGAGCCTGCCGGCTGGTGGCCTGGATGATGGCCAGCACGGCGCGCGCACGGGCGGGGTCCTGCTCGGCGATCTCCTCGGCCGCGCCCGCCTGCACCGCGATGGCGCTGACGTGATGCGCCACCACGTCGTGGAGCTCGCGGGCGATGCGCGCTCGTTCGTCGAGCACGGCCTGCTGGGCGTTCTGCTCCCGCTCTCGCTCCAACCGTGCGGCGCGCTCGACCACGCCGGCGAGATACGCCCGGCGTGTGCCCACGTTGTCGCCCACCGCCCAGCTGCCGCCAATGAGCACCAGGAGGAACAGGATGTCCGGTCCGCTGCTGAGGTGGCCGGCGGCCACGTGGCCGAGCAGGATGGCGACGACCAGGCCCGCGGCGATGAGCGCGGCCGGAACCGAGACCGACCGGGGGCACCGGGTCGCCACCGTCCACGAGGAGATGACGAGCGCGGGCCCGAAGCTTCCTCCCTCGCCGGTGACGAGGATGAGGTGGACGCACAGGGCCGCGGTCACCATCGCGAAGACGCCAAGTGGGAAGCGGCGCCGCACCGCGATGGGCAGCCCGGCGCACAGCCCAAGCACGATCGCGATGGCCAGGTCGCTGCCCTGGACGACCGCGTGCGCGACCGGCCTGCCGTTGATGTCTCCGCGCTGGGCGATGTTCGGCCCCAGCGCCGCCGCCGTCGCGATGAAGCAGAGCGCGCCGTCCAGCAGAACCTGCTGCGAGCCGGACATGCGGCCGGTGCGTTGCGTAGGCGCGTTCATGATCACCACGGTAGCGCTGCCCCGCCGCAGGCGCATCGCTCGCTGGGCCTCATCCTTGCGGAGGAGGGTTGACGCCTCGCGATCAGCGTCGGACGGCGACGGCGAGGAAGCGTCGGATCTGCGTCTCGACAGTCGCGTTCATCTCGAGGATCGCCACGCGGAGCGCGTCCGGATCCGTCCCGTCCTCCGCCGCCAAGTCCTCGACGTGCTCGAGCAGCAGCTCCCCGTCCCGCCGCTGGCACTCGCGCCATCCCTCCGTCTCGTCGTATGCCAGCACGTCGAAACCGGCGTCGCGAAGCAGCGGCCGGTGATCGTCGACCTGCGGGGGACGCCCGCGCGGCTGGCTGTGGTAGTCCCATGAGGTGAACACCAGACGTCCGCCCGGCCGGCACACGCGAGCCATCTCGGCGATGGCGCGCCGCTTGTCCGGTGTGAACAGCAGCGAGTCGACGCTCATCAGCGCGTCCGCAGCCGCGGTGCGCAGGCCCGTGTCCTCGAAGGTGCCGATGCCGAACTCCGCCTGGTGATCGAGCGAAGCGGCGCGCGCGCGGGCACGCGCGGCTCCCACGGCGGTGTCGGAGATGTCCAGCCCGATGAGGTGTGCCCCGGTCTCGGCGGCGACCAGCAGTCCAGGCCCACCCCGGCCACAGGCCAGGTCGACGAGGGTGTCACCCGCGCCGACACGCACCTCGGACGCGATCCGCCGAAGCTCGCTGCGGCTCACGTAGCTGTGGGTGTCGAGGCCCTCGGGGTACTCGTCCCCGAGGACGGCTCGGGAGATCATCGCTTCAGTCGGCGATGCGGGCCCGGCGAAGATCTCACGGAAGATCACCGCCCAGTCCTTCTCGTCGCTCATGACCCCGTGGTCAGGCGTAGAACCGCGCCACCGACTCGGCGACGCAGGCGGGCTTCGTCTGTCCCTCGACCTCGATGGTGACCGTCGTCACCAACTGGACGCCGCCGGGCACGTCTTCCAACGAGGTCAGCTGTGCGCCGGCGCGCACGCGCGAACCGACAAGGACCGGCGCGGGGAAGCGCACCCGGTTGAGGCCGTAGTTGACACCCATGGTCACGCCGCTGACGGAGAGGATCTCCGCGGTGAGCCAGGGGAGGAGGGAGAGCGTGAGGTAGCCATGCGCGACGGGTCCGCCGAAGGGGCTCTCGCGGCGGGCGCGATCCACGTCGACGTGGATCCACTGGTGGTCATCGGTCGCGTCGGCGAACGCGTTGACCCGGGCCTGGTCGATGAGGTGCCAGTCGCTGTAGCCGAGGTGCTCGCCGGTGGCGGCCCGGAGCTCGTCGAGGGAGGTGAAGGTGCGCAACGGGGTTCTCCCGGGTGAGGGCGACGCGGTGGCCGATCGTACCCGCCGCCGTCGCCCGGCGGTACCCGGCGGACAGGCGCGCCGGGAACTACCGCACGCCGCTCACTGTGAAGGTCTCGCCGCGGCTCGCCAGCTCGGTGAGCACCGCGTCGAGCACTGCCCGCGCCAGCCGCCGCCCTCCGGCCGGGGTGAGATGGATGCCGTCACCGGCGCGCATCAGGCTGACGCCTCCGCTGCCGTCGGGCAGATACGGGCGATAGCCGCCCCCACCGTCGGAGAGAACCGGGCGCGAGTCGAAGAAGACCACGCCGGGACGGCGGGCGGCCTCCGAGCGGTAGATGGCGTTCTCCAGCTGCATGTGCGCGTCGAAGTCGGCCGCGCGCATCACCGGCTGACCCACCCAGACGACCATGCGGTGCTCGGCGAGGATCTGATCCATCACGGCGCCCACCCGGCGCGCGTACTCCGCCTTCCACCCGGCGCTGCCGAAGTCGTCGACCTGGTTGCCCACGGCCAGCGGCTGGTCGTCATTGGCCCCCACCAGGAGGATGACCACCTCGGGGTTGTAGGCGCGCATGTCGGCTTCGAGGTGGGCCGGCCAGTCGTAGTAGTCGGGGCGGCTCAACCCGGTCGAGATCTGATAGTGGCTGTGCGCGGCCACCGTGCCCGTGGCGGCCGCGAGGTCGTCGAGCCCGAAGCCGAAGAAGCCCGCCACCGAGTCCCCACCCACCCAGACCCGCAGGGGGTCGGCCCGGGTGGGAACGCGCGCCGCGATGACCCGGTCGGCCGACGCGGACCGATGCGCCGGGGAGGCGGTGGTCGCGGCCGCCGCGACCGCCGCGACCGGGAGGAGCGTCCCGCCCGTCTGGGGCGAGCCGTCGGCAATGTCGTGCGACCCGCCGCCGGGGCTCCCGGAATCGTCGTGGCCGGCCAGGCCGGCGAGGGCAGCGCGGGGCCGGTCGAGGCCGAGCGCGTGCGAGAACGCGGCCAGGGGCTGGAGCACCGCCAGCGCGGCGGTGCGCCGCAGCCCGAAGGCCGAGGTCTGCGCGTCACGCTCCATGGAGACGGCGTTCAGCAGCAACCCGCCGAGGGCCGCCACCACCAGCACGACGGCGAGCTGGCGGGGTCGCATGGTCCGCCGCTGCGCCTCTCGCCGCCTGGGCTGGACCTTCTCCTCCGCCCGGGCCCGCGCCGCCGCCTTGGTGGCTCTCGCCAGCGGGCGGACGGGCGCCCTGGCCGGCGCCCGGACCGGGGCCGGACCGAGGCGGCGCGGC
>DATDHG010000161.1:0-13867 GCA_036521675.1 Candidatus Dormiibacterota bacterium | reverse complement strand
ATGAGGGCTCCCTTTGAGAGGCGGCTGCTGGGTGCATCCTCGCACCCGCAGAACGAGGTGCACAGGGCCGGGAGGCGGCCGCCCTGACCGGCGAACCGGATGCCGTACGCTGTCTCGCCATGCCAGCCGAGGCAGACCGGGGGCCTACAACTCGGTGATCGCGCCGATCCTCAGTCCCGTGATGGTGGGCCGGGATGACCAGCTGGCCCGCTTGGAGGACGCCCTGCTCTCGGCGCGCCGGGGCGAGGGACGCATCGTGGTCCTGTCCGGCGACGCTGGCGTGGGGAAGTCACGGCTGGCGTCTGAGCTGAAGCGGCGCGCCGTCCTCCACGGGTGCGCCGTGCTCGCCGGCGAGTGCTCTGAGGCCGACCTCGCCCTACCCTACCTACCTTTCATCGAGGCCATCGGCAACAGCCTCGACGCCGCCACCGTGACCGGGCTCGGGGCGACGCCGAGCTCCGAGGCCACCCCGCTCGCCAGCCTCTTCCCACAACTGGGGACGCCCGCCCGCTCCCCCGACGCGGGCGAGGCTCCGCTGGCCAAGCTGCGCCTGTTCGAAGCGATCGTCGCCTTCATGCACACCCTCGCGGCGGAGCGCGGCCTGCTCGTCGTCATCGAGGACGTGCATTGGGCCGACAGCTCGACCCAGGAGCTGCTCACGTATCTGACCCGGCGGCTGCAAGGGACTCGCATTCTTGTCCTGGCGACGCACCGCACCATGGAGCTCGACCGTCGCCATCCCCTGCTGCCGACCGTGCAGGGGTGGCGACGCGCCGGACTGTCCGAGACGATTCAGCTCGACCCCCTCAGCGCCGAGCAGGTGGGGGTCATGGTCGCCGCCATCTTTGACACCGACCAGGTCACCCCCGAATTCTTCCGGTTCCTTCACGAGCGGACCGACGGCCACCCCTTCGCGGTCGAGGAGCTGCTCAAGGATGCGGTCGATCATGGCCACATCGTCGGAACCGACGAGAGTGGCTGGGACCGTACGGCTCTCGCCAACATGGGGGCGCCCCGCAGCGTCGCCGACGGCATCCTCCTCCGTGTCGAGCGCCTCGATCCCGGGCACGCCGAGGTCCTGCGCGCCGCCTCAGTTCTCGGGCGCGGGTTCGATTTTCCCACCCTGGTGCGCCTCGCCGATCAGCCGGTGCCGGCCCTCCTCGATGCGCTGGACGCCTGTGTGGCCGAGCAGCTTCTCGAGGAGGACGCCCAGCGCGAGAACGGTTACCGCTTCCGCCACGGGCTCACGCGCGAGGCCGTCTACCAGGAGATCATCGTGTCACGTCGCCGGTTGCTCCACAGCCGCGCCGCCGACGTGATCAGTGAGCTCCGTCCGGACGCGCTCGTCGACGTCGCGCACCATCTCGTCGCCGCCGGCCGCTGGGACGACGCCGCGCCGGCGTGCGCGGCGGCTGCCGAGGATGCGTTGCGCCGGCTGGCGCCTCGCGAGGCCTGCGAGCTGTTCGTGCAGGCGCTCGCTCATGTGAGCGACGGGCATGAGCGCGGTCACCTGCTCTGCCGCCTCGGTGAGGCATGGCACCTCGCGGGTGACGTCGCCACCGCGCAGCATCATCTCGAGGAGGGTGTCGCTCTACTCGAACAGGCCGGCGACGCGATGAGCGCCGCCCGTCACAGGCTGAGCCTGGGCCGCTGCTGTTGGGAGCGAGCCCGCCCCGACCTGGCGCGCGAGCACTACGAGCGCGCCCGCAGCGTGTTCGAGGCGGCGGGACCGAGTGAGGATCTCGCCACCGTCTACGTCCGGCTCGCCGGCCTCGAGAGCTTCGACCTCGAGGGGGCAGCCGCCCAGCGGCTCGCCGAACGCGCCATCGCCATCGCCGAGACCGTGGGGGCCGACGCGGCCCGCATCGCCGCGATCGACTGGCTGGGACTGGCGCTGTGCGATCAGGGGCGGCTCGACGAGGGGGCAGCCCGCCTCTCCGCCAGCGCGGAGGAAGCGGAGGCCAGGGGACTTGTCCACCTTGCGGCGCGGATCGTCATCCATCTGCTCAGCGTGCTGGAGAGCTACGGGCGCGTCGCTGAATGCGCCCCACTGCTCGAGCGGATGCGCTCGTTTCCGCGCGACCCGTGGATCGAGACCGTCGTCCCGTACTACGAGGGCTGGGTGCGTTACTGGTCGGCCGATCTCCGGGGTGCCCTGGCCGCTGCCGAGACGTGCGTGGCGCTCGCCGAGCGCTTCAGCATCGACGCGCAGGCGGCCTGGGGTCGCGGACTCCTCTGCTTGATCCAGACAGAGCTCGGCCGCCTCGATCTCGCCGAGCCCCTGGTGCCCGCACCCGGTCCGGACACCGAGCGTCAGGAGGTGCTCGAACAACGCTGGGTGGCGCTGCGTTATCAGCTCGCCAGAGGCAACGTCGCGGCGGCGGCGGCGTTGGCGGCCGGGATGACTGAGGACGTGTGGGCGCTGGCGGGCACCGCAGTCTCCGACACCGCCGTCGAGGCGCTGCTGGCGGATGGCCGCAGGGCGGAGGCCGAGCTGCTCCTGGCCGCGCTCGTGGCGCAGCCGCGCGCGTCCATGCATGGTGCCCAGCTGATGCGCGCCCGGGGTCGGGTGTCGCTGGCGGCGGGCGGCGGGCCGACCGCGTTGGAGCATCTTTTGGCGGCTGCTGTCACATTCGAGCGCGGCGGCTATCGCCTCGAGCAGCTGCGCACCGACCTCCTCATCGCGCAGGCTCACGCGGCCGGTGGCGATCATGCTGCCGCCGCCGAGGGCATCGGGGCGCTGCTCACGGCGACGCGCGACTGCGGAGCCGTGTTGCTGACGCGCCAGGTGATGGATCTTGCTGAGCGCATCGGGGTGGCGGTCGAGCCCGGGGACGTCGCCGCGCCCGAGCCCCTCGAGTCGCGCGAGACGGCGACGTACGGAGCCGATGAGGTGCAGCGCACCGGGGAGCGAATGGTCAGTGTGATGTTCGCCGACGTGCGCGGCTACACGGAGATGATTCGCAGCCGGCCGCCTGCGGAGATGCACGACCGCCTGGCGGCGCTGCAGAGGTGGGCCCTCATGGCGGTCGAGCGCCACCATGGCCTCGTCGACAAGTTCGCCGGGGACGCGATCATGGCGACATTCAACGTGTCCGGCGCGCATGTCGATCACACCGAGCACGCCCTCGACGCCGCGCTCCGGCTCGTCGAGCACGCCTCGGAACTGCAACTCCCACTGGGGGCGGGGATCGCCGTCGGCCCGGCCATCGTCGGCCGCCTGACCGACGGAGCGAACGTCACGGTGGTGGGGGCCACGACCAACCTGGCCGCACGTCTCCAGGTGGAGGCGGGCGCCGGCGAGCTGCTGCTCAGCGATGAGGCCCACGAGCGGGTTCGCGATTCACCCTTGCTCCGCGACTACCACGTCGAGGAATGCCAGCTGGTCCTCAAGGGGTTTGAGGGCGCGGTGCGGGCACACCGCGTGCGGGTGCGCAGACGGGCGGCGGTGTGAGGGTCGCTTCACGGGCCGGGCCGGGCCGGGCCGCGGTCGGAGCGTCTGCGCAACGGCCGGCCACGGCCCGTCCAACCCGGTCAGTGGACCGCCGAGCGCTTGAACGCACGGATGGCGATACCGGTCAGAGCCCCAGCGAAGACGGCGACGACGGCCAGGCTCAGTCCGGCCTCGAGCGTCGTGTTGCTCATGTTCCAGATGTCGTGCAGCCCGGTGCCGTTGGGGTCGACCAGTCCGTAGCGCATCAGCGCGAGCGCGTGGGTCAGGGGGAAGACCTTGGCGACCACCGCGAGCCCGGCGGGCAGCACGCTGATCGGGAAGAGCGCGCCCGCGAAGAACCAGGGCACGATCGCGATCGCCGGCACGGCGCCGACGTACTCCTCCGCGGAGCGGACCCGGCTGGCCAGCGTTTCGGCCATCCCATACGTACCGATCGCAAAGAGAAGCGTGGCGCTGACGAACCACGCGATGCCGGCGGCGCCGTTGTGGAAGGCGGCGCCGCGCAGGAGAGCGGCGATGACGAGCGCCACCACCTGGAAAGCCGCCACCGTCAGCGCGACAGTCAGATTCCCGAGGACCAGGAGCTGGCGAGGGATGGGCGCGGCCAGCAGTTCGCGCTGAGCGCCGTTCTCGCGGTCCACGATGACGCCGAGCCCGGCGAACATGGTGCTGAGAGGAACGAGAAGGCCGACCGTGCCCAGCGCGACGAAGGACAGGTAGTCGATGGGGGAGTGGAAGCCGCCGAAGGAGTCCCGCAGCGCGGGCGCGATGACGATGGCGAAGAGGATGGGTGTCAGCAGCGGGACGAGGATCTCGCGCGGAGTGCGCGCGCTGAGCGCGAAGCGACGCCGCGAGAGGGTGGCGAGCGCGGACAGGTTGGACATCGGTTGGTTCCTTTGTTCAGGCGGCATCGGCGATCCGATCGCCGGTGAGCCGCAGGTAGACGTCATCGAGGGTGGGCTGGCGAGTGCTCAGCGCGGCGACGGGAAGGTGCAGGCCGTGGATGGCGCTGATCGCGTCCACCGCAGCGCGATCATGGAGCGGGACCGAGAGCGTGCCACCGACGCTGAAGGCGTCGTCTCCGGCGATCCCGTGGGCACGCAGGGCTGCGAGGGCAGCTTCCGCCTGTCCGTCGATGCGCAGCTCGACGATCTCGCGACCGAGGCTGGCGAGCAGTGCGGCGGGCGTGTCGAGGGCGACGACGCGGCCGTCGTGCATGATGGCGACGCGGTCGCAGAGCCGCTCCGCCTCGTCCAGGTAGTGAGTGGTCAGGAGGATGGTCGTGTCCGCGCGATCGCGGAGGTGGGCGACGACGTCGAGTAGCTCGAAGCGGATTCGTGGGTCCAGGCCCACAGTCGGTTCGTCGAGGAAGAGCACGCGAGGCGCGGACACCAGGGCGCGCGCGATCTCCAGCCGGCGGCGCTGCCCACCGCTGAAGGTGGCGACCTTCCGGTCGAGGAGTTCAGTGAGGCCGACGGTTTCAGCGAGTTCGGCGATTCGGGTGCGTGCGGTTGCGTTGTCGACGCCCCACAGCCGGGCGTGGATCTGGAGATTGCTGCGACCGCTGAGCCCGCGATCCACGACTGACTCCTGGAAGACGACGCTGCTCATCCGGCGCGCAGCCAGCCCCGCCGTCGCCACGTCGAAGCCGGCCAGGACGGCGGTGCCGGCGGTCGGGACGACGGTGGTGGTGAGCATGCCGACGGTTGTCGATTTGCCCGCGCCGTTGGGTCCGAGAAGGCCGAAGGCCTCCCCCTGCGCAACCTCGAAATCGATGCCCTTGACGGCTTCGACGCCGCCCGGGTATGTCTTGCGGAGCTGCCTGACCTCGATCGCAGGTCCATTCCGCGGCACGATGGTGGCGGGTCGGGTTTGCACTGGTCTGCCTCCTTGGCCTGGGTGTTGCTTGGCCCCGGCAGTGACCGGGCGCTACCCTGTTGTCGAACGCCCGTCAACGGAATCGACAGCGCAGGCCGCGGCGGGCCCGTGCAGGCAGCTGTGGTCGCGAGCCGCCGACCCTGTCGATTGCCGTCGCCGCCATTCGACTACAGATGACCGGCGATGGACGCCGGCGTTCGGAGGGAGCCCGTGAAGTACCTGAGCCTCGTGTATCCGCCTGCTGGCTTCAGCAGGACCCCGGCTGTGATCCGTGAATTCCTGTCGCTTCGCAGAACGATGACGGAGGCCGGCGTCTTCCTCGGCAGTGGGCAGCTGCAGCCGGTCGACTCCGCGACGACGGTGCGGGTTCACGGCGGCGAGACGGTGCTGACCGATGGCCCGTTCGCCGAGATCAAGGAGCACGTCGGCGGTTACATCCTCCTCGAGTGCGCTGATCTCGACGAGGCGGTACGGTGGACCGCCATGTTCCCGGGTGTCCAGGAAGGCGCCGCCGAGATCAGGCCACTCATGGAACTCGCTGTGTGACCGCCGACCTGGAGCCCATCTTCCGCGCCCACTGGTGGCGAGCTGTCGCCGCGGTGGCGCGCATCGTCGGCGACCTGCAGCTCGCCGAGGACGCCGTGCAGGACGCCTGCGCCGCCGCGCTCGTCCAGTGGCCGGCCGCGGGCCTGCCGGCCAACCCCGGAGCGTGGCTGGTGGGCACTGCGCGCCACAAGGCCCTCGACCGGCTGCGGCGCGAGTCCCAACGGTCGGACAAGGAGGCAGCCACCATGAGACAGCTCGGGAACCCCGCTGAAGGGGCGGAGCGCGGACCGGCGCGGGACGACGAGCTCAGCCTGATCTTCATGTGCTGCCACCCGGCGCTCGACATCGGCGTGAGGGTGCCGCTGACGCTGCGCTCTGTATGCGGGCTGACTACCGGCGAGATCGCCGCGGCGTTCCTCGTCCCGGAGGCGACCATGGCCCAACGCCTGGTGCGAGCCAAGCGCAAGATCCGCGAGGCCGGCATCCCCTTCCGGATTCCCGACTCCGAGGCGCTCGCCAGGAGGCTCGCCGACGTCCTGCGTGTGATCTACCTCGTCTTCACCGAGGGTCACCGTGCCTCATCGGGTGACGCGCTGGTGCGGGCGGATCTCTGCGAGGAGGCGATCCGTCTGGCGCGTGTCCTTCGTGAGCTGCTCCCCGACGAGCCGGAGGTCGACGGCCTGCTCGCCCTCCTGCTCCTCACCGATGCCCGCCGGGCATCACGCGTGGACCATCAGGGCCAGCTGGTGCTGCTCGCCGACCAGGATCGCGGACGCTGGGATCAGGCGGAGATCGCGGAGGGAGCAGCGCTCATCGACCAGGCTCTGCGTGCCGGCCACCCCGGGTCCTACCAGCTCCAGGCCGCCATCGCCGCGTGCCACTCGACCGCGCCACGTGCCGACGCCACGGAGTGGCGGCAGATCGCGATGCTGTATGGGGAGTTGATCCGCTACGAGCCGTCTGCGGTGGTCGAGGCCAACCGCGCGATTGCCGTGGCGATGGCGGAAGGGCCCGCGGCGGGCCTCGTGATCCTTGACGCGCTGACGGCCAACCCGCAGCTGGCCCACTGGCCACAACTCCACATCGCCCGCGCCGACCTGCTCGCGCGGCTCGGTCGGGGCTCCGACGCCGCCGCCGCCTACCATCGTGCTCTCGAGCTCGAGCCTCCCGTTGCCGAGCGCACCTTCATCACACGCCGGATCCGCGAGCTCAGCATCGTCGGGCCGGCAGAGGTTCGGCACGGCCGTCCTGAGGACGGGCACCCACAGCCTTGGGGTAGTGAACATGGCGAGTGACATCGCGCGCGTGCGCGAGCTTGTGGCCGGCGAAGGCGGCCTCGCGGTCGTGGCGACGCTGCGGTCCGACGGGTCGGTGCAGGCTTCGGTCGTCAATGCGGGGGTGGTCGCACATCCGCTGACGGACGAGCAGGTCGTTGCCTTTGTCGCGATGGGAGGCTCGCTCAAGCTCGGTCACCTGCGGCGCCGGCCGCGGGCGACCGTCGTATTCCGCGTCGGATTCCGATGGGTGAGCGTCGAGGGTCAGGTCACGCTCATCGGCCCTGACGACGCCGTGGACGGGTTCGACTCCACACGACTGCCGCAACTGCTGCGCGACGTGTTCCTTTCCACCGGCGCCACGCACGACGACTGGCCCACCTACGATCGCGTCATGGCCGAGGAGCGCCGGTGCGTCGTGCTCGTCCGGCCCGAGCGTATCTACGGCCCGTAAGTAACGCGAGCGCGGCATCGCGCGCCAGCTCCGCCCGGCGGTCGGATGCCCTGTGGTAGTAGGGATCAGGGCGGGAGGAGAGCTACATTTGGCATGTTTGAAAGTCGGCGCGGCTGGATATAAACAAACTTGTGCCGTCCTCTGTGGGGTGGTCCGACATCTGCCTTAGGAGGTAGCGCGATGCTTGTCAGCCGCTTCAATCCCTGGAACGATCTGTTGTCCCTTCAGGGTCAGACAGAACGATTCTTCAACGAAGCCTTCGGCCAGACAGTCGTGCCGGTTCAGGCCCTGCCGTTGGACATCCGTCAGACTCAAGACGCCTTCTACATCGAGGCGTCAGTGCCCGGCTTCAGGCCCGAGGACGTCGAGATCACCGTCGACGAGAACGTCCTGATGATCCGTGGCATCCGACCGCCAGAGGACGAGAGTGTGCGGGGCAGCTACGTGCAGCGCGAGCGGCAGCTCAGCTCGGTCCATCGGCATGTCCATCTCCCCGTGCGGGTCAAGGCCGAGGAGATCACTGCCAGCTTCGACAACGGCATCCTCACCGTAATGGTCCCCCGCGAGCAGAAGGCCCAGCCCCAGCGAATTTCGGTGACCATGGCCCGGGTCGCGGAGCCCAAGGTCATCGAGGAGCCCAAGGTCATCGAGGCGCCCGTGGGCGCGGGGTCGGTCGCCGGCTGACGGCTGTCGCACGCCGTAGTGGGGTCGCGCCGGTTCGGTGCCCAGCAGCGGACCGGCGCTCTGGGCCGACCCTTGTCAGGCGGCGAGGATCAGGAGCGCGACGAGCACCCCATGGACGCTCGCGCCCGCGGTGACGAAGCCGTGGAAGACCTCGTGAAAACCGAAGACTGATGGCCACGGATTGGGACGCTCCAGCGCGTAGCAGGCGGCTCCGATCGTGTAGAGAGCGCCGCCGCCCATCACCAGGGCGAGGCCCACCGGCCCCAGGGTCGCGACCAGGGCGGGGAGCGCAAGGAGGCCAAGCCAACCGAGGACCAGGTAGGGCCCCACCTCCGCCCAGACGGGTGGCCCGCGCCACAGCAGGGCGATCCCGATTCCAGCCGCGGCTCCGGCCCATTCGGCGACCAGCACGGTGGTGCCGAACGAACCGTGCAGCGTGAGCAGGATCACCGGCGTGGCCGTGCCTGCGATGAGCAGGAAGATGGTCGAATGGTCGGCCACGCAGAGGGCCGCCTTGACTCGCGACGACCAGCGGCCGCGGTGATAGATCGCGCTCATTCCGAGGCACGCGCACAGGCCGGCGCCGTAGACGACCGCGGCCGTCCGCGCGCGCGCCGACGGCGCGAGCCCGATGAGTACGGCGGCCAGGGCTGCGGCCAGCACCGCGGCGTACTGGTGCATGACCCCGCGCAGCCGCGGGACCTCTGGTTCGCGTAGGCACTGCTCGGTCGTGATCAGCTGATCGTCAGACACAAAGAGTTCCCTGATGAGGGCGCAAATATACTACCTTGGATGTCAGCCAACATACCTGGTGAGGAGACGGTAGAAATGGCAACCGTGGACGTGCTGTTCGTCGGCTACGCTGAGGATCGGGTCGCCGGGACCGTGAGCTGCGTGCGCGACGAGGGCCTGGTGGCGATCGTCGACCCGGGTATGGTGCCGACCAGGTCGGCAATCCTGGATCCGCTGATGGTCCTACGGCTCAAGCCCACGGATGTCACCGACGTGATCCTGAGTCATCATCACCCGGATCACACGATCAACGTGGGTCTGTTCGAGAACGCCCGGGTACACGATCATTGGGCGATCTACGAAGGTGATGTCTGGACCGACCGGGCGGCGGATGGCGCTGAGCTATCGCCCGGCGTGCGCCTCATTGCTACACCCGGACACACCGCGCAGGACATTACGACCCTGGTGGATACCGGCCGCGGCGTGGTGGCGCTCACACATCTGTGGTGGAACGAATCTTCCGATTCTGATCCCTTGGCGGAGGATCTCGAGGCCCTGCACGTGAACCGGAGGCGCGTGATAGCGATCGCCGCGCTGATCGTGCCAGGTCACGGGCCGGCGTTCGCACCAGGACCCGCCACGCCGCGCTAGGAAGCAAACGCTGCCGAAGCTTCTCGGAGCCGATGATGAAGCTCGGAATCACCGGGCAGGGTCGCCAGGGACGCAGGAGCGCGCGGCGGGCTCAGGGCGTGGTCAGTGAAGCCGGCAGCGCCTCTGAGTCGTTGAGCCGGGCGGCGAGCGTGAGTACGTCGGCGAAGAGCGCCTGGGCGGCGACGATGTTGGCCTCGGCGCCGGACTGCATGCTGACGCGACGGCTGTCGACCCCATCTCCGACGCGACCGTCGCCGCGGCTGTAGACCGGCCGCCCGGACGGGTTCCGACCATCGAACCAGCCGCGCGCCGCTGCGGCGAGAGCGCTGTACTCCGAGACTCCGGTGACCTCCGCGAGCCTGCTCAGCGCGTACACGGTGGACGCCACGTCGTAGGGCTGGGTGCGCGGCAGGTCGAAGCCCGTCCTCACGATTGGCGCGAACACGAGGGCTGCGCTGCGGCAGGCGACGGCGACCAGGTCATCGCGACCCAGCCGGGCCCCGGCGTCGGCGAGCACGCCCTCCTGGATGTGGGCCCAGAGGTGCGGCTGCCCTCGTTCGAATGGCGAGTTCATGAGCATGTCCCCGTCGCGACAGCCCACCACCTCGTCACTCCACGCTGAGAGCAGACCGTGCAGTCCCTGGTCCTCCGCGCCGTGAAGCAGGGTCAGCGCAGTGAGGATGTGGAGCGCGCGCACGTCGGCCGGGACATCGCCGGCCACCACGATGTGGCGCAGGCCGCGTTGGAGTGCAGCGTCGATGCGCTCGTCGCTCAGGACGCGTGTGGCGCGAGCGAGCGCCAGCACAGCCCGCGCCTGCCAGAAGCCGCCGCCCGCGACCGAGGTGCGGCCCGTGCGATTTGGCGTGCCCTCCCAGTCGAGGATGAAGTTGACCCATCGTCCCTCGGTGTCCTGCATCGCCAGGACGAAGTCGAGCAGTCCCTCACACCAGCGCAGCGCCCACGGCGACCGGGTCGCCTGCCAAAGATCGCAGTACAGCTCGAGCGCTCGGGCCGCGTCGTCGACACAGGCAACTCCCTCGTAGCCGGCCTCCCGGGCCGGCACTGCCTCGTCCCCCGCATCCGCATACACCGCGACGGCGAGCGCCCTCTCCCCGGCTGACGGCACGGCGCGTCCGAGACGCGCGATCTGCCTCAGCACGCCTTCATCTGGTCGAGGATGTCACGAACGCTCAAGTCGGCCGCGGCGACGCAGCTATCGGCGGCGCCGTAGTAAAGACGGATCGTATCGCCAGCCGCGTCGAGGGCGATGTGACCGCAGGAGAACACGGTGTCATTGAACAGGCCCGAGCGCTCGTACGGCGCGGTGGGCACGAGGACGGGTTGCGGAGAGCGCGATATGACTCGGCTCGGGTCGTCTACGTCGAGGAGGAGTGCGCCCATCGCGTAGCGGGTGTTGTGGTCCACGCCGTGATAGATCTCCAGCCATCCTTCGGCGACGCGGAAGGGAACCGAACCAGCGCCGGTGCGCAGCTCGTCCCACATACCCGAGCGGGGCAGGGCGAGGGGGCGGTGGTCGCCCCAGTGGACGAGATCGTCCGAAAATGCAATCCAGATGCCGAGGACCCGGCCGAAGGACTGGGGCATGGGGCGGGTGAGCGCCGCGTAACGACCGCCTGCGCCCATCCGGCCGGGAAAGAGGACCACGTCCTTCTGGTCGGGCAGGAACATGACGCCGTGGCGCTCGAAGGAGCGGAAGTCGGTCGTGGTAAGCCGGCTGGTGGTGATGCCGATGCGGCTCACCGAGACGTAGGTGATATGCCAGACCCCGTCGATGAGGGTCGCTCTGGGATCCTCGCACCCGTACTCCTCAAAGCGATTCGACGGGGCCAGAGAGGGCAGCTCGTCGACGTCGAAGTGGATGCCGTCCTGGCTGCGCCCGACGCGCAGGTGCGACATCTGCGTGAGGAAGTCGCTGAAGTCGTCGGCCGCCGCGCTGAATCCGCCCGTCGGATTGTGGTAGCGGATGCTGCGAGGGTCGCTCAGGTCAAGGCCGGCGAGGTTGCGCGGGAGGAGGACCTCGACCACGCGGGCGGGCTGAGTGTCGGTATCGAGGAATGCGACGCCGATGAGGTCCGCTGCGGCGTAGCCGGGGGCCAGCGGCTGGAGCTGTGGCTCGGGACCGGTTAGGTCGAGGGTGAGCGCGCCGGCAGGCGGGACCGCACCGACACGGGGCCGCTCACCGACGCGCAGCAACAGGACAACCTCGTCGCCCACCCGCGCGGCCGCCGCGTTGAAGACCGAGACGACCTCGAGCCCGGGTAGCGAGGGCGTGACGTCCGCTGCCGTGATGAGGGGGTTGTCCGCCAGGCGGCGTCCGAGGTCGACTGGCGGCGGCGACGCGGACGGGCGGCGGCCGTCCGAAGTCTGCGCAACCCTCGCCGTCATCGCGCTCACGATGTCCAGGAAGGCGCGTGCCGACCGCGGCCACGTCGCGTCACGGGCATAGGCGAAGGCCGCCTGCTCCAAGGACTGTTTGGCCGCTGGGTCGTCGAGGATGGCCACCACCGCGCGCGCGAGCTGACCGGGGTCGCGGAAGCCGACGAGGACGCCGCGCCCGTCGTCGAGCGCCTCCGATGCGTGCAGGTATCTGGTGGACACCACCGCCTTGCCGGCTCCCAGAGCGTACGAGAGCGTGCCGCTGGTGATCTGGTTCGGATCGAGGTACGGCGTCACGTACACATCAGTCGCGAGGAGGAGCTCGATGATGTCGCGCTGGTTCATGTACTGGTCGATGAAGGCGACGTGATCGTCCATGCCGAGGGCGTGCGTCTGCGCGACCAGGCTCTTGCGATAGTCCTCGCCCTGCGCCTGGAGCAGGTCCGGATGTGTCTGGCCGGCGATGAGGTACAGAGCGTCCGGATGCGCTGAGACCACGCCCGGCATCGCCTCGATCATGTACTGGAGCCCCTTGCGCGGGTCGACCAGCCCGAAGGTCGAGATGATCGTCCGCCCTTCCACGCCGAGCTTCGCCTTGAGACGCTGGCGCCCGTGCGGCTCGATGGCCGGCATCCCGTGAGGGATGACGCGCGGCAGAGTGGCGACGCCGTAGTCCGTTGCCAGGATGTCGACCGCTGTCGACGCCATGACGATCACCTCATGGCTCAGCTCCGCGATGGCACGCACGGTCTCACGCATCGACGGAGACGGGCGCGGCAGCACCGTGTGCATCGTCGTCACCACCGGTTTGCGCAGCTCCTCGAGAAAGGAACGGAGATGATCCTCGTAGACGCTCTCGGTCCATCGTCCGCTCGTGAACTTGGACTCAGTCCAGGTTCCGTACAGGCCAAACTCGTGCTGCACGCAGACCGCGTCGGCGTTCGAGGCATTGATCGAGCGCGCCGCAGCGCGATAACTCTCAGCGTCGCCCTGCCGGATGCGCCACCGCACCTCCGAGCCGTAAGGCCGTAGCACATTGGGCTCGTCAATGGCAGCAAGGCGGCAGGTTGCCGCCGGATCGATGGCGCGCACCGCTGCGACGAGGTCGGCGGTAAAGGTCGCGATACCGCATCGGCGCGGGATGGCGGACGAGACGAACGCGATGCGGATGTGCCTCACCATGCGCCTGGCCGCGCAGTCGAGGGTCTCGATGCCGGTGGCGTCACCGCCGACCTATCGCGCCCGCTTCGCAGCGCAGGACTCACAGAGGGCAGTGTGCTTGGTGGCCTCCGGAGGCGCCTCCGCAGTGGGGTCGTCGGACGTTACGAAGCCGAAACCGTGATGGTCGCCGCCGCAGTCGGCACAGCGCACCGCGTTGGGGACGGAGCCGAAGAAAAACCGCTGGCCACCAATGCGCAGCTCTCGCCGCGGGTGGGGGATGAAGCTCAACGCGGGGAGGATATGGCGTTTGGCATCGGGCGGCGGGGCGACGCCCGGCCAAGCCGGGGTCGGATGGTGACCGCGGACGACCTCGAGTTCATCAGCCTCGCTGTTGCGCCGCACGGCCACCACAGCAACAGGGACGCCCCCGATGGTGCTGTGACCGGCGACGGGCACGGCGAGGGACTCCCACCCCGTCGCGCGAGCCTGTTGCGTCCGCGGAGTGAGCGACGACCGCCATTCCTGCACGCGGCGCCAGGAGCGAGCGATGGGTCCGCCGAGCGCGTGAGTGAGCCTCATGCGACGCTTGCGCGGCACTCGGGCAACCTCGCGGGCATGGCTGACCTAGTCGTCCCG
>DATDHG010000160.1:0-10948 GCA_036521675.1 Candidatus Dormiibacterota bacterium | reverse complement strand
GCGTCGCCGCTGATCACCAGGAAGGTGTCATCGAGGAGATGGGCGGCGTTGCGCACGCTGCCGGCGGTGCCCAGCGGCAGGTCCTCGGTGACGTACTCGATGTGCATGCCCAGGTCGCTGCCGTCCCCGAAGTGGTTCCTGATCTCACCGCCCAGGTATTGCAGGGTGACCACCACCTCGGTGATGCCATGACCGCGGAGCAGGCCGAGGATGTGCTCCATGATGGGGCGGCCGACCACTGGGACGAGCGGCTTGGGTCGCCGGCTGGTCAGCGGCCGCAGCCGCGAGCCCTCGCCTCCGGCCATGACCACTGCTTTCACGTCGGGGCCATCGCGCCGGATTCTAGGCCGCCGAGAGCGTGTTCCTCGCCAGTCTGTCCTCCTGAACCCGGGCCGGGCGACGAATCCCAAGCGCCCGCCCCGCCAGCGACCTGAGGCGCGTCAGGCGACCGACACGAGAGCGGTGGCGAACCGGCGCACGGCTTCGCGCAGGTCGTCGAGATGCGCGGCGCTGGCGAAGCTGAGGCGGACGTGCGGCGCGGGCGGCTCAGCGGCGAAGTACGCGCGGCCGAGGCTCACGATGACGCCCTGCTGGCTCGCCGCCGCGCCCAGGGCCGCCTCGTCGGTGCCGTCGGGCAGACGCGCCCACACGTGCATGCCGCCTCGCGGCGGCGACGCCACCCTCAGCGCCGGCGCATGCTCGGCGATGGCGTCGAGCAGCGCGTCCCGGCGCAGCCGGAGCGTGACGCGCAGGCCGGCGATGTGCCGGGCCCAGCCCGGCGAGCTCACCAGCTCGAGCGCGGTCTCCTGAACCGGGCGCGCCACGAAGAGGTCGTCGACGAGGCGCAGGCCGCGCAGCCGCTCCGCGACCGGGCCGCGCGCCACCAGGGCGCCGACACGCATGCTCGGAGCGACCGGCTTGGTCAGCGAGGTGATCAGGACGACCCGGCCCTCGCGGTCGTCCACGAGCAGCGGGGGCGGGGCGGGCGTCTGGTGGGCGAGCCATCGCGCGTAGTCGTCCTCGATGACGAAGGCGCCGGCCGCCGACGCCACCGCGAGGACCTCCGCCCGGCGCTCGGCGCCGAGGACCGCGCCGGTGGGGTTCTGGAACGCGGGCTGGACGTACACCGCCCGCGCTCCGGTCATGGCGAACGTCTCGGCGAGCAGGTCGGGACGGATGCCCCGACCGTCGACCGGGACGGGCACCGGCCGGACGCCGGCCGCCCACGCCACCGCCAGCGCGCCCAGGTAGGTCGGTGATTCGACGAGCAGCGGCGCGCCCGCGGGCACTGTGGCCCTGACCGCCGCCGAGAGGGCCGACTGACCGCCGCTGGTGATCAGCACGTCCTCGGCTGTCACCCCGCCGCCGATCAGGTCGGCGAACCAGGTCCGCAGCGGGACGACGCCGCCGAGGGGAGGCCGGTCCCAGATGTCGGGGCGGCGCGCCACCCGCGCGAGCGCGCTGGCAAGGAGTCGGGTGGGCAGAAGCGAGGGATGGAGGTAGCCGCTCCCCAGCGAGATCACCCCCGGCGCCGGGGGGTCGAGGTAGAGCGACATGCGGCTGCCGTCGATCGCTCGATCCCCCAGCGCCACCGTCTGCCAGCTCATGTCGACAGGCGCGGCGTGGGCGGCAGGCGGAGAGGGAGCGACGAAGGTGCCTGCGCCGGGTCGGGTGGTGACCAGCCCCTCGGCGGCGAGCGCCGCGAGGGCCCGCGACACGGTGACCGGGCTCACCCCGTGACGCGCCACCAGCTCGCGCGTGGACGGCAGCCTGCTGCCCGAGTCCAGCGCGGCGGCCTCGCTGCGCAGCGAGGCTGCGAGACGCTGGATACTGCTACTATCAGACATGGGCGTTCATAGTAGCGCTACTGGCTCGTGGTCGGTAGCGGTTCCCAGGCAGCCGGCCGTGGCGCCGGTGCTCGCGGCACCTGCGGTCGGAACCCCAAGCCTGCGCTCCGGGCTCCTCTGCGCAGGTGCCGGAGTTGTGGCCTTCTCCGGCACCTTCCCGGCGACCGTCTTCGCGTTGCGCGGCTTCGCCCCGGTGGTGGTCGGCGCCGGACGGACGGTCGCCGCCGCCGTGATCGCGGTGGCATGCCTGCTGCTGACGCGCAGCCCGCTGCCGACCCGCCGCCAGCTCGCCGGGCTCGCCCAGGTGGCTCTGGGCTGCGGAATCGGCTTCGGGGTGCTCTCGGCGATCGCCCTCGGGCGCATCAGCGCGTCGCATGCGGCCGTGGTCATCGCGCTGCTCCCGGTCAGCACGGCGGTCTTCGCGGTGACACGATCCGGCGAGCGGGTCGGGCGGCTCTTCTGGCTCGCCAGCGGCGGCGGGACCGCGGTGGTGCTCGGCTTCGCACTGCGCCAGGGATCGGGCTCGCTCAGCGTCGCGGACGCGCTGCTGCTCGTCGCGCTGGTGGTCGGGGCGCTCGGCTACGCCGAGGGCGGACGTCTCTCCAGGGAGATGCCTGGCTGGCGGGTGATCAGCTGGGGGCTGGTGCTCGCGCTGCCCGTGGCGCTGCCCCTCACCCTGGCCGCCGTCGTCGTGGCGCCGCCCCACCCGGGCCGAGCCGCCGTCGCAGGCCTTGCCTACGTCTCCGCGGTGTCCATGTTCCTCGGCTTCGTGGTCTGGTACCGCGGCCTTGCACTCGTGGGCGTGGCCCAGGGCAGCCAGCTCCAGCTCGGCCAGCCCTTTCTCACGCTGATCGCCGCGGCAGTGCTGCTTGGCGAGCGGCCGGGGATGGAGACGGTGCTCAGCGCGGCGGCCGTGCTCGGCTGCGTCGCCCTCACTCAGCGGGGACGCGGTCGGGCGGCAGCCCCATCAGGAAGCACGGATTTCACATCGCCGCGCTAGGGTAGGCGGATGCGCCTGCTGGTCGTCGAGGACGAGGCCTCGATCGCCGACACCCTGGCCCGCACCTTGCGGCGGGGCGGCTACGCCGTCGACGTCGCCCGTGACGGCCGGGCCGCCCTGCGCGCCGCGGCCGACGCCGACTATGACGCCGTCCTTCTCGACCTCAACCTCCCCCTGCTCGACGGTATGGCGGTATGCCGTGAGATCCGCACGGCCCAGCCGGACTGCTACATCGTCATGGTGACCGCGCGCTCCACCGTCGAGGATCGCGTCGCGGGGCTCGATGCGGGGGCCGACGACTACCTGGTCAAGCCCTTCGACCTCGCCGAGCTGCAGGCCCGGTTGCGCGCGGTCTTCCGCCGCGATCGCACGGCGCGCGCGCCGGTGCTCGAGCACCGCGACCTGCTCCTCGACCCGGCCACCCAGAAGGTCAGCCGAAGTGGCGTCGAGATCACCCTCAACCGCAAGGAGTATGGGATCCTCGAGTACCTGATGCGACACAACGAGAAGGTGGTGTCGCAGGAGGAGCTGCTCGATCACGTCTGGGACGGTGAGGCCGATCCGTTCACCAACACAGTGCGCGTGCACATCATGAAGCTGCGCCGCAAGCTCAACGATGGATTCGATTCCGAGCCACTCATCCACACCCTCGTCGGACGCGGCTACCGCCTCTGAGACGGGGCCCGCCGCGCGGCGCGCATCCGTCTTCGACTCGCTGCGCTGGCGGATCGCGGTCAGCTATGCGGGCCTGCTCGTCATCGCTGCGGGCGTGTTGCTCTTCTTCGTCAACGCCGCGGCGCGGCTGGCCACCATTCCCACCGAATACGGCACGTCCGAGCTCGTCCACGGCTTCAGGTACACGGGACAATTCGTCGACGTCCAGGCGGCGGCTGCGCGGCAGGACACGCTGGACCGGCTGCGCTTCTACTCGATCATCGCCTTTGCGGTGGTGATCTGCGCCGGCCTGGTGATCGGCTGGGTGGTGTCAGGACGGGCGCTGCGCCCCATCGGCCAGATGGCGGCGGTGGCGCGGCGCGTGAGTGAGCGCAATCTCTCCGAGCGCATCGACCTGCCCGGACCCGCCGACGAGCTCAAGCAGCTCGCGGACAGCTTCGACGCCATGGTGGGACGGCTCGACACCGCCTTCGCCCACGAGCGCCAGCTCGTCGCCGACGCCAGCCACGAGTTGCGCACCCCGCTGACCGCGCTGCAGCTGACCCTCGACGAGGTGCGCAGCGACCCCGACGCCACCCTCGACGATTACAAACGCGTCGCCGACGAGGCCGCGGTCTCGACCGCGCGCATGCGCCGCCTCGTCCAGGACCTGCTCGCGCTCGCCGACACCGGCCATCCGCCGTCCCCCGCCAGCGTGGCCCTGGCGCCGCTGGTCGAGGCGGTGATCGAGGAGCTGGAACCCCTGGCCGAGCGGCGCTCCATCATGGTGGGCAGCGCCGTGCCCGCGGGCCTGGTCGCGCGCGCCGACGCCGACAGCCTGCAGCGCGCTCTGCGCAACCTCGTCGAGAACGCCATCCGCTACAACCACGAGAACGGGCACGTGATGGTCGAGCAGGCAGCCGCCCCGCCCAGCTGGGTGGCGCTGGCGGTTCGCGACAACGGCATCGGCATCCCGGAGGAGCATCGCGAGCGCATCTTCGACCGCTTCTACCGCGTCGACCGCGGCCGCTCGCGTGGCGAGGGCGGAAGCGGCCTCGGGCTTGCCATCGTCGCCAAGGTGATGGCTGATCTCGGCGGCACCATTCAGGTCGAGTCGGAGCCTGGCAAGGGCTCGCGCTTCGTCATCACCGTGCCCGTCCCCGAGGTCACCCAGCGGCCGAAGGCGCCTCCCGCTCCCACGCTGTCGACCGCGCCGCTGAGCACTTAGCAGGGTGTTGAAGAGCGCCGACGGCGCTCCATCCACCTCGACTCGGCTGATCCAGCGTCGCGCTGTGCGGTCCTCGCCCGAGTATCTACAGATACGCGGGCTGCGGTCCTCCGTCGCTCCTCGGCTGAGCCGGCCGATGCGGCGGATCCCTCGCCTTCGCTCTTCGACACCCTCCTGGGGCGCACCCTGACAGACGGTGCGTTCACCGCTGTCGGTCAGCCGAGGTCGAGCACCACGCCGGTCGCGGCGAAGATCACGTCCTCGGCGAGGTTGGTGACGCGATCACCGATGCGTTCCAGGTGATGGGCCACGAGCACCAGGTTGGTGATCCGGAACGCGGCGTCGGCGTCGACGGGAAGGCTGCCCAGCAACGTGTCGACCAGGCGGTGGTACACGAGATCGACGCCGTCGTCGCCCTGAGCGACGGCGCGGGCGGCGTCCGGATCGCGACGCACCATGGCGACCAGCACCCCGCGCACCTGCCGGGCGCACAGCTCTCCCAGCCTGGGTAGCTCCGCGGGGATGGGCGCCGCAGGCATGGCGGCGAGCGCGCGCGCCTGCTTGGAGATCGACACGCAGTGGTCGCCCATGCGCTCCAACTCGCTGCACATCTGCATGGCCGCCATCACCGCGCGCAGATCGCAGGCCATGGGCGCCTGGGTGACGATCACTCTGTAGCAGGCTTCGCGGACGCGCTGTTGCAGCGCATTGATCGCCGAGTCCCCGCCGATGACGGCCTCGGCCTCGGTCACGTCCCGCTCCGCCACGGCGCGCACGGCGCGCGCGATGGCGATCTCCACCAGGTCACCCATGCGGGCGACGTCGTCGCAGATGGCGACGATGTCCCCGTGCAGGGACCGGCGGCTGTCGCCGCGGAGCATCTCCTCGGGCGCGCTCCCGCCGGCGTCGGAATGGGGCGCCAGGCCGGCCTGCAGAGCCGCGACCTCCGCGCCCACGACGTCAGACATGCGAGCACTCCATGGTGTGCCGATCGGGTAGCCCCCATCATCGCACGTGCGTGCGCCCGAGTCAGCCACCGCAGCTCATCCACGCGACGGCAGGCAGCGAAGTGCGGACGGGCTACGTCGTCGAGCTGGGAGTCCCTGTGTCGGTGCTCGACGAGGTGGAGCCGGCGGCGCCGCTCGCCTTGGTGTCGACATACCACCGGCCGCCCACGTTGACCGTCTCGACCGTGTCGCTCGTGCCGCTCGGCGTCAACGGGGCTGTGGTGCAGAAGTTCTGCGATGTCCCGGCGATCGCGCCACTGAAGCAATAGCTGCCCGTCCCGCCGACGTGGACCACGGCGTGATCGGAGCTCGACGAGTCGACCGAGGAGATGGTGAAGTTGTCGATCTTGAAGCTGAGCTTGATGCTGCCGCCAGTGGCGGTCAGGGCGGCGAAACCGCTGGTGAATCCGGTGCGCTGGGAGGGTGCGATCCATTCGGCGACGGCGGTCAGTCCCGCCGCGGTGCCGTCCCACGCGGTCAGGGCGGCGACGAAGCCGCGCACCGCGCCCTCCGGAGAGTCGTGGCTGCCGCCGCCGCCAGCGGAGTTGCTGCTGCTCCCGCAGCCGGCCATCACGAGCGCCACGCCGAGAGCCACGACCACCCGGCATCGTGTGATCGCCCCACGCAGCGTCGCTGCCCTGCCCTCGCTCACCTCCGCTCCTCCTCTCCGGCGGCTGGGGCGCGCGAACTCCGCCGCCGGGCCCAGTATGCGGCCGCAAACGGGGCAGCGGCTCGCCGGCAGCGCCGCCCCGGCGGGCTACTCGTAGCGCAGCACCTCGATGGGTCGGATGCGCGTCGGCCCCCACGCGACCAGGGCCGCCACGGCGGTGACGAGCACCACGATCCCGCCGACGGTCAGCACCACGATCGGAGTGCCCACGGGCAGGGTGGTGTGGAAGAAGCGGTCGGCGAGCACGGCGGTGGCCACGGTCACCATGGTCATTCCGGCGAGTGCCCCCAGCGCCCCCACCACCGCGTTCTCCACGAGGACCTGGGCGAGGACCGACCGGCTGCTGTGCCCCACCGCCTTGAGGATGCCGATCTCCCGACGCCGCTCCAGCATGGCCAGCGCCACCGTGTTCGCGATGATGACAATGCCGGCCAGAACAGACAAGGAGGCCAGCGCGACAAGCAGGATCACAATGTTCTGCAGAATCTGCGAGACGATGGTGGCGAAATCGGCGACGTCGAGGATGTAGACGCGGGGCGCGGCCTGCTGCAGGACGTGCAGCGCCGCCGCCTTCTGGGCGGGCTCGAGCTGCAGTGCCACCGTGGTCTGCAGATCGGGGTTGGCAGCGCTGCCGGCGAGCGCGTCGACGGCGTGGCGATCAGCGAGGAGCGGTTGGTAGAAGAACTGGAAGCGCACCCCGTTGCCGCCCACCCGAGCCGGGGAGTAGAAGCCGACCACGGTCAGGGTCACGATGCGTTTGGAGGTGGGCTGGAGCAGGGTGATGGTGCTGCCGACCTGCAGCGACGCGGGGGCGCGGCGCAGGTCGCCGCGGGCGAGCACGTTGAGCGTCCCCGCGTCGGCGGCGCCCAGGGTGCGCCCCTCGAGCACCGCCGCGACTGCGGGGGTGTGGCCCTGCCCGAGGTCGAAGCCCTCGACCCCGCCCGCACCGGAGAGGCGCGCCTCCCCCTCCTCCCCGGCCGCAGGGGAGCCGCTCGGGCCGACCGCGACGCCGTTGAGCGCCGTTGGTTGGGTGGTGATGTCCGTGGTGATGCGCCGGCTCTGCAGTCCGGGCAGCGAGCTGCTGGTCGCCAGCACCGTCGGCGCATCCTGCTGTGAGGCGACGGCGTACACGGAGTAGCCGCTGAGGCTGTCGAGAGCGGTGTTGATCTTGTCGCGGATGTCCTGGCCCAGCACCAGGATCAGCCCCACCCCGAAGATGCCGATGAAGAGCGCCACCATCGTCGTGGCCGTGCGCAGGCGGGCCCGGCGCAGGTTGCGCAGCGCCAGCATTGCGGCCGTCTTCACGCGCCTCGGCATGACCACGACGGTGACGGCGAGGAGCACCACCAGCAGCAGCGCGGCGCCCACGGCCCCGAGGCCGGTGACCAGCAGCCCGGTAAGCACCAAGGTCATACCTGCGCCCACCAGCCACCGCCACGAGACGCGCTCGGGAACTGGGATGCGGCCCACGCCGTACACCACCAGCCAGAAGATGCCGCCGAGGACAGCGATGGCGACGATGGTGAGCAGGACCACGATCATCGCCACCAGCACGCTGCCGATCAGCGACGCCGCCAGGAGGCCGAAGAGCACGACCAGCACGAGGTAGAGGAAGGCGGTCTGCAGGGCCGAGCCGGTGGTGACCGGGCCGGGGCTGTCGCGCATCACGACGGCCGGGCGGATGTCGGCGGCGCGGACGATGGGCAGGAGTCCGAAGATCAGGGCGGTGGCGAGCCCCACCAGGAGTCCGCTGGCCACGTCGCCGGCGTTGACGGCGAAGGTGAGGTTGATGAGGAAGGCGCGCTCGATGAGCGTCTTGACGAGCACGCTGGTGCCGATGCCCACGAGGCTTCCAAGGATGCCGCCGGCCAGTCCGAGCAAGGCTGCCTCGGTGCCGAAGAGCGCGTAGAGCTCGCGCCGCCGGTAGCCGGCGGTCTTGAGCATGGCGATCTCCACGCGCCGCCGGCGCAGCGAGACCTGCATGGTGTTGACCACGCCGATCCCACCGATGAGCAGCGCCAGCAGCCCCACCACCTCCAGGAACTGACTGATGTTCGTGCTGGTCTGCACGTTCTCGTTGATGGCGTCGGAAACCGTCTGGACCGAGGCGCTGGGGAAGGCGGCGCGCAGCGCTTCCGCGGCCTGTTCCGCCTTGGCGGGATCAGGCTGAAGGGCCTCGATGAGGCCGTAGCGGGGGGCGGGATTGGTGGCCAGCCGGCTGAAGCTGGCGCGCGAGATGTAGGCGTAGTAGGGATTGCCGGCGACGATCCTCGCGGGGAGCACGCCGCCGACGACAACCTGTCCGCCGCCGCCCCGCGTGATCGTGATGGCGACCGCCGAGCCAGCGTGCACCCCGGCCTGGTCCGCGGCCAGCGACGAGAGGACCAGTGCCCCCGGCTGCGCGAGGATGTCGCCCAGGCGCCCGCCGCTGGGGTCGTTGACGGCGTCGCTGCCCACCAGCGGGAAGTTGTGCGGCTCGTCGACGATGAGGATCTGCAGCTGGGTGCGGGCCCCGATGTCCGTGCGCACCGCGCCGCGCTCGGTCCCCAGCGCCGCGTATTGCTCGATGAGCCCCTGCTGCTGCACGGCGCTCACAGCAGCGAGGTTGTCAGAGGTGAGCGGCAGACCGGTGGATTGCAGCACCACATCGCCACCGAGGACCTCGCGCACGTTGCTTGTCAGCGAGGTGGCCACCATGTCGCCCGCCAGCCGCAGCGCCACCACCGCCATGACCCCGACGGCGACGCAGAAGATGGCCAGCAGGGTGCGCTGCCCGCCGCGCACGAAGGAGCGGGTGCTGTAGGTGGCGCAGAGACGGAGGAGCCGCACAGCCGGCCTGCGATCGCCCGTCAGGCGCTGGCGGCGCGCGGTGGCTGCGGCGCCACCCCGCCGGCTTCGGACGCGCGCTCGGCGGGCTCGGCGCGCCGCGCGAACGGCCGCCACTCGTCGGCGCCGGCGGAACGGACCAGCTGGCCATCGACGATGGTGTGAATCACTTCGGCGCGGCCGGCGATGCCGGGGTCGTGGGTGGCGATCAGGAAGGTGGTGCCGGTCTGGCGGCGCAGCTCGGCGATGAGCTCGAGGACGCGCTCGCCGTTGGCGGCGTCGAGGTTGCCCGTGGGTTCGTCGGCGATGACGATGGCCGGCGCGGTGGCCAGCGCCCGGGCCATGGCCACGCGCTGCTGCTCGCCGCCGCTGAGCTGGTTGGGCCGGTGCCCCAGCCGATGCTCCAGGCCGACCAGCGCGAGCATCTCCCGCGCTCGCGCCGCTGGCGAACCGGGATGCGTGCCGACGTACAGCGGCACCTCCACGTTCTCCTGGGCGGTGAGCGTCGGAATGAGGTTGAAGGCCTGAAAGACCATGCCGATCTTGGCGTTGCGCACCGCCGCGAGCCGCGACTCCGGCATGTCGGTGATGTCGATGCCGTCCACCAGCACCCGCCCCGCGCTGGGACGGTCCAGTCCGGCGATAACTCCCAACAGGGTCGACTTGCCGCTGCCGCTGGGGCCCACCAGCGCGGCGAGCTGGCCGCGCTCGATACGCAGGTCGACGCCGCGGAGGATGTGCACCAAGCCACCGCCCAGGGGAAGGCTGCGCTCCACCCCGCGCGCCTCGAGGGCCGCCGGTGGCGCCAGGGTGGAATCGGCCGCCGTCACCGGTCAGTCGAGCCCGATGTTGAAGGCCGCCTCGATGTCGCCGCGGCCGTAGGAGCGCATCGCCAGGTGGGTGTCGGTGCGCTCGATCCCCTCGAGGGTCGTGACGTGCTCGGTCACCAGGTGGGCCAGCGCGTCGAGGTCGTCGACGCGGACAACGGCGATGAAGTCGGTCGCGCCGGTGGTGGTGTAAACCTCGGATATCCCGCCGAGTTCGGCGAGCGCCTGCCCGACCTCGTGGATGTGCTGCGGCCGGCAGGTGACCATGAGGAAGGCGGTAACCATCGTGAGGACGGTAGCAGGAGGTCGCCGCACCGGGGCCTGGTGAGCGGGGGCCAAGGCCTGTGGCACCATGGCGGCGCCGCTCGAGCCGCCCCTGGGAGACTGCACCCGCCATGGCCTTCCTGCGCTTCACCAACGCCGACACTGGCGCCACGCGCGTGGTCAACACCGATTACGTGATCTACGTGGAGAAGGACCCCGAGAGCGAGGGCGCCCTGATCTGGTGGATCAGCTACGCCGACGCCGGCCAGCCGAAGAGCAAGTACCTGTGGACCAGCGAGCCCTACGAGCAGGTCGCCGAGGAGTTCGTCAAGGCGACCGGCTGAGGGGTTCCGCCACCGGGGACCGCTGGTGTGCAGATCGAACCATGAGTCGATTCGGCCCACGGCAAGGGACCGATTCCAGGCACGTTCTAGACCGCCCGAGCGGTCACCACGCAGCCTGGTTGCCTGAAGCACGGTAGGCTCCGAAGGGCGGCGTCTGGTGGGCGGTCACCGGAAACTGAACCATGCACCCTGCCGCGTCTTCACGATGGTGATGACCACGAATGCGATGAGGACGAGTATCAGCGCGTACCTCATGATGCTCCGGCCGTCCTGAGCTTCGC
>DATDHG010000159.1:0-4549 GCA_036521675.1 Candidatus Dormiibacterota bacterium | reverse complement strand
GAGACCGGGATCCTCGAGGATCCCTGGGAGGAGCCGCCGCGCGACGCCTTCGCGTGGACTGTGGAAGCCGAGGACGCACCCCGCGGCGGAGCCGTCGTCGAGGTCGGCTTCGAGCAGGGGCGGCCGGTCGCACTCGACGGCCGGCGGCTCGCCGCGGAGGAGCTGGTCGCCCGGCTGAACAGCCTGGCCGGCGCTCATGGCGTGGGGCGCATCGACCACGTCGAGAACCGCCTGGTCGGCATCAAGTCGCGCGAGGTCTACGAGGCGCCCGCCGCAGTCACGCTCTTCGCCGCCCATGAGGCCCTGGAGGCGCTCACGCTTTCGCGCGAGGTGATGCGCTTCAAGCGGTTGGTCGCCGATGAATGGGCGCGCCTGGTCTACGACGGGCTCTGGTTCAGCGCCCTGCGTCACGATCTCTGGGCGTTTGTGCGCAGCACCCAGGAGTTCGTGACCGGGGAGGTGCGGCTGCGGCTCCAGCGCGGCACCGTCCGCGTGGTGGGGCGCAAGGGCCCCCAGTCGCTCTACCGCCACGAGCTGGCCACCTACGACCGCGCCGGCGACCGCTTCAGCCACGGGGCCGCGCGCGGCTTCATCGAGCTCTTCGGCCTGCCGTTGCGCACCCAGACCGACATCCAGGGAGCGCTCGGCGAGGCCGCAGTACGGCTGCTTCCGCAGCGGCCCAGCCGCCTCGAGGCGCCGGCGCAACCGCCCGCGGTCGAGTAGCCGGTGCCCGCACCCAGGGGCGCGCGCAGGCGGCAGGGCGAGAAGGTGTGGTCGGGGCGCATGGCAGCCCGCACCGACCCCGCCGTGGAGGCCTTCACGACCAGCATCGGCGCCGACTACCGGCTGCACGCCGAGGACATCGCCGGCTCCCGCGCCCATGCCCGCATGCTCCGCGCGGTCGGGCTGCTCAGCGCTGCCGAGCAGCGCGCGATCGACAGCGGCCTGCGCAGCATCGCCGCCGAATTCGAGAGCAGTGCCTTCATCGTCGAACCGGGCGACGAGGACATCCACACCGCGGTCGAACGCCGCCTCGTCGAGCTGGTCGGCGAGCCCGGGAGAAAGCTGCACACCGCGCGCAGCCGCAACGACCAGGTGGCCACCGACCTGAGGCTGTGGTGCAAGCGGCGGTGCCGCGAGCTGATGCTGGCCGCCGCCGCACTCCAGGAGGCGCTGCTGGAACGCGCCCGTGAGCACCGCCGCACGATCCTCCCGGGCTACACCCATCTGCAACGCGCCCAGGTGGTCAGCCTCGCCCACCACCTGCTCGCCTACTTCGAGATGCTGGATCGCGACGTCGGCCGCCTCGCCGACTGTCACCGCCGCTGCGACGTGCTCCCGCTGGGGAGCGGCGCGCTGGCCAGCACCACGCTGCCGCTCGACCGCCGCCGGGTGGCCACCGAGCTGGGCTTTGCCGCGCTGAGCGCCAACAGCCTCGACGCCGTCGGCGACCGCGACTTCGCCGTCGAGCTGAGCGGCGCATGCGCGCTGTGCATGGTGCATCTCAGCCGGCTCGCCGAGGAGCTGGTGCTGTGGAGCAGCACTGAGTTCGGCTTCGCCGAGCTGCCCGACAGCCATGCCACGGGGTCGAGCCTCATGCCCCAGAAGAAGAATCCCGACCCGCTCGAGCTGGTGCGCGGCCGGGTGGGCCGCGTGGTGGGCGCCCAGGTGGCTCTGCTCACCACCCTCAAGGGACTGCCCCTGGCCTACAACCGCGACCTGCAAGAGGACAAGGCGAGCCTCTTCGACGCCGTCGACACCACCGCCGCGTGCCTGGCGATGGCCGCAGATATAGTCAGAGTTGTCCAGTTCGACACAGCGGCGATGGCCGCGGCCGCCGCCGATCCCGGGCTCATGGCGACCGACGTCGTCGACCACCTGGTGCGCCGCGGGGTCGCCTTCCGCGAGGCCCACCGCCTCGTGGGCCGGGCGGTGCGCGCGGCCGCGCGCCGCGGCTGCGCGCTGGACGAGCTGACCCCCGCCGACTGGGCCACTATCGACGGGCGCGCCGGCGAAGCTGCCGTCGTCACACTGTTCGACCCCGCCCGCAGCCTGGCCCGGCACGGCCTCGAAGGTGGCCCCTCCCCCCGCGAGGTGGGGCGGCAGCTGACTCGCGCCCGCGCGCGCATCGCCGCGACCCGCAAGTTGGTGACGTCTTTGGCAGGAACACACGGGCGGGCCGGGTGAGGCGGGGACTGGCGTATCCTCATTCCATGGCCCGCCCGCTGCTCATCGTCGGCGACGTCCAGGGCGACTCGGAGAGGCTCGAGGAGGCGCTCACGCCGTACCCCGAGGACGAGGTCGACAGCCTCTTCCTCGGTGACTTCTTCCAGGGGGGCCGGCCTGGTGCCGCCGGCGGCTACCACGCCGCGGCGCTCGCCCGAGCCCGTCGCAACAGCCGCAGCATCATCGGCAACCACGACCTCTTCCTCCTCTGCGTCCTGGAGGAGCGGCGCACGGGCGAGACGCCGCAGCGGGTCCGCGACGCCGGCCGCGAGAGCCTGGCCAGCGTCTGGCTGGGGCGGCGGGGCGACTGGGCCGACCTCGACGCCGTCGACGCGGACCCCGCCATGGAGGCGTGGCTGCGCGCCCTGCCGCTCATGCTCCGCCTTGAAGACGGCACCCTGGTGCAGCACTGCGACGACGACGCGTACGCCCAGCTCGGCGACGACGTCGACGCCGTCAACAGGCGCGGCCGCGAGCTGCTCGCCGAGCCCGGCGGCGCCTGGACGCTGCTGTGGCACACGGTCGGGCGGCGCGCTTTCGACGACGAGGCGCGCCTGGAGCGGCACCTGGCCCGATTCGGGGCGACCCGGCTGGTCCACGGCCACACCCCCCACCACGGCACGCGACCAGTGGCCACCCATGCGGGCAGACTGTGGAGCTTCGACGGCTGCTTCAGCCGGTACTGGTCCGCCGATGGTGCCGACTTCGGCCCCATCGAGGCGACCGTCGCGCTGCTCCCCGAGCTGGCGACGAACTGATCGCTCCACCCAGGAGGAGCGCCGGGGAGGCCCTATAGTCAGGACCGGTGACCGGCCTCTCCGAATCGACCAGGCGCGCGACCCGCGGAAACGACGTCAAACCCCGCCTGCGCGGTTGGTCGCACCTGATCGCGACTGTGCCGGCGGTGGCGATGACGGTGGTGCTGCTGGCGCTGGCCCGAGGTCACATGGGGCGCCAGTTCGCCCTGCTCGTGTACGGCGCCGCCAGCGTCGTGCTCTTCGCCGTCAGCGGCCTCTACCACACGATCAACTGGGCGCCCCGGCCCCGGGCGCTGCTGCGCCGCCTCGACCACGCCAACATCTTCCTGCTCGTGGCGGGCACGTACACGCCGGTGGTGCTCACCCTGCTGACCGGCGCCTGGATGATCACCCTGATCTCACTGGCGTGGGCCATCGCGGTGGTGGGCATCGCCTTGGTGGTGCCGTCGACGCGGCTGCCTCGCCAGCTCCTCGCCGGCCTCTACCTGGTGCAGGGCTGGGTGGCCATCGTGGCCCTGCCCGTGATCGTGGGCGTGGTGGGATTCGGCGGCCTGGCGTTACTCCTGGTCGCCGGTGCGCTCTACACCCTGGGGGCGGTCGCGTATGTGCTGCGCTGGCCGACCATCGTCAAGGGCTGGTTCGGCTACCACGAGGTCTTCCACGTCTTCGTGATCGCCGCCAACGCCACCTTCTTCGGCTTCATGGTGACCGAGGTGGCCCAGAGGCCGTAGCCGCCGGCGGCCTTGGGGTCAGTTGAGCTGGGGGTCGCCGCCCGGCCGCAGGTCGCCCAGGAGCCTTCTGGTGCCCTCGTCGCTGCTGAACCGCTGGCCGCAGACGGGGCATTCCAGGAGCTCGGCGAGGGGATCGTCCTCGGGCGCGAGCATCTCCGTTTCGCAGGCTGGGCAGGTCAACACCTGCGGGTCCACCACCTCGCGCCGTCGCATCTCCTGTGCCGCCGCCGCCACATCGAGGGCCACGCCACCGCAGGCGGCGCAGACGAAGGTCGCGCGCGAGGCGTCGAACTCCTCCAGTCGCCCGCCGGCATCCACGAACACCGGCGCGTTGAGCGCCTCGAAACGGTCGCCGCCGCAGCGGTTGATGCAGTGGAGCTCCATGCCCGCAGCCGCGCCCTAGTCGACCAGGTGGAAGGCCATGCCCACCAGCCCCGGCCCGCCGTGGCAGCCGACCACCGGTCCGATCCAGTTCACCGACGGCGGCTGCGCGCAGTGGGGGGCGATGCGCGCGGCCAGCTCGGAGGCATCCGCGGCGCGATCGGCGTGAGCCACCACCGCCGAGGCCCGACGACCCGACTCGCCGGCGGCGCTGATGAGCTCGTCGCCGATGCGTTCCAGGGCGCGCTGGTTGGTGCGCACCCTGTCGTGCTGCTCGATGCGGCCGTCGAGCACCTGGAGCACCGGCTTGATGTTGAGCACTGAGCCGAGCAGGGCCCGGGCCCCGCCGATACGCCCGCCGCGGCGCAGGTATTCCAGCGTGGCCACGGTGAAGACGCAGCGCTGGGCGCGCATCACCGCCTCGATCTCGGCCACGACGGCGTCGGCGTCACC
>DATDHG010000158.1:0-5358 GCA_036521675.1 Candidatus Dormiibacterota bacterium | reverse complement strand
CCCGCCCCGCGACGGTGGCGGTCTGGACAACCTGACCGATCTTGGACGAGAAGAAAAGCGAGTTCAGAAGATTTTCTAGCCGGACAACGCATAACGTCTCGGGCTCCTCCCAATCGATGGACAGGCCGCGGAGGGCCATCTACGCTCTCCGAGCGCCGGATCGCCGCATCAGAGCGGCCGCCCCTGGGCGACGCCCGGCGCTCGCGCGGAGGCGTCATGTCCCAGCCGGTCACCCTCACCGAGAGCTCGAGCGCCGCCGGCCGGGGCGGCGTAACCGCCACCTGGCAGGAGATCGCTCCCAACGGGGCGCTTGGCGAGCCTGCGGCGCATCCCGCTGACCTGTCCCCCGAACGCCTGCGCGAGCTCTACCGCTTCATGGCTCTGGGCCGCCGCATCGACGGCCAGGCCATCAACCTCACCCGCCAGGGGGCCCTCGGGGTCTTCGCGTCCAGCCACGGGCAGGAGGCCGTCGAGGTGGGCGCCGCGCTGGCCTTGGAGGCGGGCGACTGGCTCTTCCCCACCTACAGGGAGACGGTTGCGGCCTTTGTGCGGGGGGTGGATGTCGTCGAGGTCCTGACGCTCTTCAGCGGCAGCTGGCACGGCGGCTTCGATCCCATGCGGTACCGGGTGGCGCCGTTCGCCACGCCGCTGGCCACCCAGGTGCTGCACGCCACGGGGTTGGCGATGGCGGCCCGGCTGCGCGGCGATCGCGTGGTCGCCCTGACCTTCCTCGGCGACGGCGCGGCCAGTGAAGGGGATGCCCACGAGGCGATGAACATCGCGGCTGTCAGCCAGGCGCCGTGCGTCTTCCTGCTGCAGAACAACCAGTACGCGATCAGCGTGCCGCTGCGGCTGCAGACGCGCGCCTCGGCGCTGGCCCTGCGCGCCGCCGGATATGGCATGCCCGGCATTCGCGTCGACGGCAACGACGCCGTTTCGGTGCATGCCGCCGTCCGCGGCGCGGTCGAGCGCGCCCGCGCCGGCGACGGACCGACGCTCATCGAAGCCGTGACGTACCGCATGGGGGCGCACACCACCGCGGATGACGCCAGCCGCTACCGCTCCGCCGAGGAGGTCGACGAGTGGCAGGGCCGCGATCCGCTGGCCCGTCACCTCGCTCTTCTGCGCGATCACGGGCTGGCCGACGACGCATTCCTGGAGGCGGTCCGGGCGGAGGGAGAGGCCATCGCGGCCCACATGCGCGCCGCGCTCTACGGCGCCCCCGCGGGCGATCCGCTGGAGATGTTCGATCACGTCTACTCGGCGCGGACTCCCCTGCTCGAGGCCCAGCGTGCCCAACTGGCCGCCGAGCTTGCGGCAGCCGCTGAGGTCGGGTGATGGCGGTCACCATGGCGGGCGCGCTCAACACCGCCCTCCACGACGCGATGCGCGACGACGAGCGCGTGGTCGTCTACGGCGAGGATGTCGGGCGCCTCGGCGGGGTCTTTCGCATCACCGACGGATTGCAGACGACGTTCGGCGCCGAGCGGTGCTTCGACACCCCAGTCGCGGAATCGGGGATCGTCGGCACCGCCGTGGGGATGGCGATGTACGGGCTGCGCCCCGTCGTCGAGCTGCAGTTCGACGGCTTCTCCTATCCCGCGTTCGACCAGATCGTCAGCCACGTCGCCAAGTACCGCAACCGTACCCGCAGCCACGTCAGTCTCCCCATGGTCGTGCGCATCCCGTACGGCGGCGGCATCGGCGGAGTCGAGCATCATTCCGAGAGTCCCGAGACCTACTACGCGCACACCGCGGGACTCATGGTGGTGACTCCGGGCACGCCCGCCGACGCGTACTCGCTGCTCCGCGCGTCGATTGCCCAGGACGACCCGGTGATCTTCCTGGAACCCAAGCGCCGCTACTGGATGAAGCAGGAGGTCGACCTCCCCGTGGCCACGGAGCCCATGACTCGCGCCGTCGTGCGCCGGCCGGGCACCAGCGCGACGCTGATCGCCTACGGTCCCATGGTGGAGACCGCGCTCGCCGCCGCCGAGGCGGGCGTCGAGGAGGGCTGGGACCTCGAGGTCGTCGACCTGCGCAGCCTCAGCCCGCTGGACATGGACACGCTGGTGCAGAGCGTCACGCGCACGGGTCGGGCCATCGTGGTGCACGAGGCCCCCCGATTCGTCGGTTTCGGAGCGGAGATCGCCGCTGAGTTGTCGGAGCGGGTCTTCGGCTACCTGGCGGCCCCGGTGCTGCGGGTGACGGGCTTCGACGTCCCCTACCCGGCGGCCAGGATCGAGAAGCATCACCTCCCCGATGTCGACCGCATCCTCGACGCCGTCGAGCGTTCGCTGCAGTACTGAAACGATGAGCGGCGTGCGTGACTTTCCCATGCCCGACCTCGGTGAGGGACTCACCGAGGGGGAGATCGTGCGCTGGTTGGTGACGGTCGGCGAGCGGGTCGCGGTCGATCAGCCGGTCGCCGAGATCTCCACTGAGAAAGCGGTGGTCGAGGTGCCGAGTCCGTATGCAGGCGTCGTGGTCACGCTGCACGGTGGTCCCGGTGACGTGGTACCGGTCGGCCGGCCGCTGATCAGCGTCGACACCGCGGCAGGGTCCGCCGAGGCCGATTCGGTGCGGACGACGAGCGCGGCCGCTGCGCCCGTGGAGGTTGCTGAGTCGGGCAACGTTCTGGTCGGGTATGGCACGAGCGAGACGGGGCATCGGCGCCGGCGAGCGGGGGCGCCGGCGAACGCAGCCGTTGGCACACCCGCGCCCGCCCCGGCCGCGCCAGCACCGCGCGTCGCCACCCCGGCCTCGCCGCTGGTGCGCCGGCTCGCCGCCGAGCTCGGCGTGGACCTGACCACGGTCAGCGGCACCGGCCCGGGCGGCACCGTCAGCCGCGCCGACCTGGAGCGGGCTGTCGAGCGCGGCGCCGTCACAGGCGCGGCTGCCCCTGCGGCCGAAGCTCCGGCTGAGCGGATTCGCCTGGCGGGCCCCCGCCGCATCACCGCCGAGCGGCTCACCCAATCGCATCGCGACGCGCCTGCGGCCGGCGCCTGGCTGACGGCCGACGCCACCGCGCTGCTGGAGCTGCGAAGAGTGCTCGCGGCGCGTCACCCGGATGGGCGCGTCACTCCCCTGGCCCTGATCCTGCGGCTATGCGTCGCCGCCCTCCACCGCTTCCCGCTGCTCAACGCCCACTTCGACAGTGCCGCCGGGGAAATCGTCGTGGCGCGCGCAGTGCACCTCGGCGTTGCCGTGCAGGCGCCCCACGGGCTGCTCGTACCGGTGATCCGCGACGCGGGCGCCAGGTCGGCAGTGGCCATCGCCGCCGAGCTGAGCCGCCTCACCGACGCGGCCCGCGACGGCAGCATCGCCGCCGCCGAGCTCAGCGGCAGCACCTTCACGGTCTCCAACTTCGGCGCCTTCGGTGTCGACGGCGGGACGCCCATCATCAACCCTCCGGAGGCCGCCATCCTGGGGGTGGGCCGGATCGCCGAGCGCCCCTGGGTCGTCGACGGAGCCGTGGTCGCCCGTCGCGTCGTCGAGCTCTCGTTGGTTTTCGACCACCGGGTCTGCGACGGCGGGGTCGCCGGCGGCTTCCTGCGCCTGCTCGGCGACCTGGTCGAGCACCCCGCGCTGGCGATTGCGGAGGATTAGCGGCCGTGTCCACTCAATCGGTGCCGGCACCCGCGCCGGCGGCCCCGCAGGCGAAAGAGGACTACTGGACCTTCTTCAACGGCGACTTCGCGCGCTATCGCGACGCCAAGCTGGGCCTGCTCACCCACGCCCTCCACTACGGGACGGGCTGCTTCGAGGGCCTGCGCGCGTACTGGAACGCAGAGCAGCGCCAGCTCCACGTGTTCCGCGCCGCCGATCACTATGCGCGGCTGCGCGGCAATGCCCGCATCCTCCACATGAGCGTCCCCCACACAGTGGACGAGCTGACTGCGCTCACCGTCGAGCTGCTGCTGCGCAACCGCTTCGAGACCGACGTCTACGTGCGGCCGCTGTGCTACAAGGCCAGCGAGGAGATCGGCATCCGTTTCCACAATCTGCGCGACGGATTCATGATCGTGGCCGTGCCCTTCGGCGCCTATGTCGACACCACCGGCGGCATCCGCTGCCAGGTGTCTAGCTGGCGGCGCATCGACGACAACGTCGCGCCGCCGCGCTCCAAGGCGACGGGCCTCTACGTCAACAGCGCGCTCGCCAAGACCGAGGCAGTCGCCAACGGCTTCGACGAGGCCATCCTGCTCACCCATGACGGCCACGTCAGCGAAGGCAGCGCCGAGAACATCTTCCTGCTCCGCAACGGCAGCTTCATCACCCCGCCGGCCTCGGAGAACATCCTCGAAGGGATCACGCGCGACACCCTGGCGGTGCTCATCCGCGATGAACTCGGCCTCGAGGTCATCGAGCGCTCCGTCGATCGCAGCGAGCTCTACATCGCCGACGAGATCATCCTGTGCGGCACCGGCGCCGAGGTCTCACCGGTGATCGAGGTCGACAACCGACCGGTCGGCAGCGGCGCGCCGGGGCCGCTGACCAAGCGCCTCCAGGAACTCTACTTCGGCGTCTGCCGCGGCGAGATCGAGAAGTACCAACACTGGTTGACGCCCGTTTACTAGCAAGGTGCGGTCAGGGGTGCACCGCGCTCAGTGTCTCGTCGTGACAGAAATGGACGCGGCGTGCGGCCATGCTCCGCAGCCGGTCCACGCTCCGCCGCCAGGCGGGGCGATCCGCAGCCTGCCCGTCGGGCAGCGTCACCATGTCCGGATCACCCCAGACCCGGCGACTGTAGGCAGCGTCGCCGACCAGCAGCTCGGGCCCTGCTTGCAGCGTGACGACCACCGACTGATGGCCGCCCGTGTGGCCCGGGGTGGCCACGATTCGCACCCCAGTGGCGACGTCGGTGTCGCCGTCCAGCAGCTCGAAGCGGGCTCCGGCGAAGTCGAACCAATCGGCGAGTTCGGGGCTCTCACGTCGAGCCCGTTCCAGCTCGCGTCGTTGCACCCAGAACGGAGCGTGGTGAAACACGGCGTTCCAGCCGCAGTGGTCGAAATGGAGGTGGGTGTTGACGACGAGGCGCACGTCGGACGGCGAGAGATCGTGGTCGGCAAGCGCGTCGGCCATGGAGCGGCTGACAACCCGCCAGTCGCTCAGCTCCTTCTCGGGGCCACCGATCCCGGTGTCGACGAGGATGACGCCGTTGGGATGCGTGATCGCGAACCCGTGCACGGGAACCTCGAGGCGCTGCATGGTGAGGCGCCCGAGGTTGAGGCGAAGGATCTCCATGCTAGTGCAGCGCGCCAGAGGAACCTTTCGGATACGCCGCACCGGCCGCCGAGATCAAGGAAGCGACGAGCACCACAGGGCGCGTACTCGATGTACTCGTCCGAGGAGCGC
>DATDHG010000157.1:0-3072 GCA_036521675.1 Candidatus Dormiibacterota bacterium | reverse complement strand
CGGCGGCGGCGGCGGTGGAGACCCGCGACCTGCTGGTGGAGGTCGACGGCGAGGAGTACCGGGTGCGCGTCAGCGGGCCGCCCGGAAGCTTCGGCGGCGGGGGCGGCGGGGGCGGCCCCACCGGCAATGGAGTCGCCGCCGCCGCGGGGCGCCCGGCCATTCGCGAGGGCACCGTGCTGGCGCCCATGCAGGGCCTGATCCTCAAGCTGCCCGTGGCGGTGGGCGACACCGTCGCGATCGGCGACACCGTGGCGGTGCTCGAGGCCATGAAGATGCAGAACGACATCATCGCCACCAGCGCCGGCACCGTGACGGAGATCTACGTCGCCGAGGGCGCCGTGGTCGGGCCCAAGGACCCGCTCCTGGTCGTCGAGTAGGCTAGGAGCCCCAGGCGGCATGTTCTCCAAGGTGCTCATCGCCAACCGGGGCGAGATCGCGATCCGCGTCATCCGCGCGTGCCGTGACCTGGGCATCGCGACTGTTGCGGTGCACAGCGACGCCGACGCGGGGGCGGCGCACGTTCGCCTGGCCGACGAGGCGGTGGCCATCGGTCCGGCGGCGCCGGCGCAGTCCTACCTGGTCGGCCAGCGCATCATCGCGGCAGCGCAACAGACGGGGGCTGAGGCCATCCACCCCGGCTACGGATTCCTGAGTGAGAACCAGGGCTTCGCCCGCGCCTGCGCGGCGGCGGGCATCGTCTTCATCGGCCCCCCGCCGGACGCAATGGCGGCGATGGGCGAGAAGGTCCCCGCGCGACAGCGCATGATCGCCGCCGGGGTGCCCGTGGTCCCCGGCAGCGACGCCCTCGCCGACGCCGAGGACGCTGCCGGGGAGGCCGCGCGCATCGGCTACCCGGTGCTCATCAAGGCCAGCGCAGGCGGGGGCGGGATCGGCATGCGCATCGCCAGCGACGAAACCGAGCTGCGCGCCGGCCTGGAGGCGGCCCAGAGTACCGCGCAGCGCGCCTTCGGCAACGCGACTGTCTTCCTGGAACGGTATGTCGAGGAGCCGCGCCACATCGAGATCCAGGTTCTGGCCGATTCTCACCAGAACACCATCCATCTGGGCGAGCGGGAGTGCAGCATCCAGCGGCGCCACCAGAAGATCCTGGAGGAGTCGCCGTCCCCCGTGATCACCGCCGCGCAGCGCGCCGCCATGGGCGACGCGGCGGTCACCGCCGCGCGGGCCGTAGGCTACGTCAACGCCGGCACCGTCGAGTTCATCTACAGCCGCGGCGAGTTCTTCTTCCTGGAGATGAACACCCGCCTTCAGGTCGAGCATCCGGTGACCGAGATGGTCACCGGCGTCGACCTGGTGGTGGAGCAGCTGCGCATCGCCGCCGGGGCGTCGTTGCGGCTGCGCCAGGCGGACATCGTCCCCCGCGGCCACGCCATCGAATGCCGCATCAACGCCGAGGACGCACTGCGCGACTTCCTGCCGCGGCCGGGCCGCGTCACCGGCTACCGCGAGCCCAGCGGCCCCGGCGTGCGCGTCGACGCCGCGCTCGCCGGGCCCGGGGTCGTCACCCCTCACTACGACCCGATGATCGCCAAGCTGATCACCTGGGGCGCGGACCGGGAACAGGCGATCCAGCGCATGCGCCGCGCCCTGCTCGAGTACGCGATCGGCGGCGTCACCACGAACATCTCCTACCACCTGGCGCTTCTCGAGGAGCCCGATTTCGTGGCGGGCAGGCTGACCACACACTTCATCGCCGAGCACCCCGACCTCGCCGAGCGCACCCGCGCGTGGGTGGAACGCAAGCGCGCCCTGGACGGCGCGCTGCTGCGCAATTCCGCGCAGGTCGCCGCCATCGCCGGGGCCGTTGCCGTGACCCTCTAGGAGTCCGTCTTCGCCATCAGGACGGCGATCTCGACCGGCACGACGAGGGTCCCGTCCCATGCGGTGACCCTGCGCAGGCGTCCGGCCAGCTCGTGGCGCACGGCGCGTTCTGCGTCCTCGTCGAGCTCGCCGGCATGTGGGGCGAGCCGCCCCGTGCCATGGACAGACCAGAGGTGATCGACGCCGTCGAAGCGGGCCACGTCGCGCAACCGGAGGACCCGCACACCCGTCATGCCGACCCGCGCTGCCAGCGTCTCCAGCGCTCCGGGTGCGCCCAACGCGAGCGCGTCCTCCACGTCGGTGGGCGTGTGCCCGAGCGTGCTGTGCAGCGCGCCGCTGAGCGCGCTCAGGTGGGGCACGGCGGCGCGCTCGCCCCAGACCGCGGCGATGAGGCGGCCTTCTGGGCGGAGCGTCGACGCACAGGCGGCGACCACCGCGGCAGGGTCGCGCTGGTGCGCCAGAGTCAGCAGCGAGAGGGCGACGTCGACGATTCCCGCCGCCAACGGGAGCTGCGCAGGATCGGCCCGGACCAGCTGCGCCCGTGGGCCGGCCGCCCCGGCCGCCTCCAGCGCTTCGGCATCGGCGTCGACCGCCACGACCCGCACGTCGGCGGCGATCGACCGCGCCAGGGCGGCGCTGAGCACCCCGCCGTCGCAGGGCGCGTCCAGGATCAGACGGTCGCCTTCGCGGAGCCGGGCGGCGTCGATGAGACGCTCGGCGAGCGGCCGCAGTACCGGCCCGGCGAGTCCCCTGCCGAAAAGTGGGGCCACTAGCAGGGTGTTGAAGGGCGGCGGCGGGCGTTACGAGATGACGGTTGTCGAGTAGGCCTGGCTGAGCGCGTTGCCGTCGATGTCGTGCAGCGACGGGCCGACCGTTATGGCCACCTTCGTCATGTCCGGAAGCCCGCCGGGGAGAGTCACGATGATCGTGCGCGTGGGCGCGTCGTACCGCACCATTGCGGACCCGCCGTCGCCCAGGCCGCTGACGGTGATCGCCTGCATAACCGTCGCAGGGTCGAGGTCGCTGTCGAAGGCGATCGCCACAGTCCGGGCATCCGTGGTCCCCCCCGTCTGGGCGTGGAGGACGTGCGGCCCGTTGAGCTGAGGCGCCAGCGGGGTCACCGCCAGGCCCGCGATCGCGTAGTCGCCACCGGTGGTCCGGCGCAGGGTGACCGTCTCGTCGGCGACGGTGACCGTGCCGCTGTTCTCGGACGCGTCGGGGATGTGGAGC
>DATDHG010000156.1:0-16248 GCA_036521675.1 Candidatus Dormiibacterota bacterium | reverse complement strand
GGACCCAGTGTCCAGGAGTCAAACGGCCAAGCTCTGGGGGTGTCCAGGTTAATACCCAAGATGACCCGAACCTGGCAGGGGCGCGGCGCGGGGGTGATTTGTCCTTGGTGGCGCCAGGCACATCCGACGGCGGCCTGCCGTGGTTATAGCGCAGATATCATGAGGTGGTACAGGGTCGGCATAGGGTCGCCGGCCGTGACGGGCCGGAGACCGCCTCGGCGCGGTGGGATCGCGCGTCAAGCTGCCGCCATGCGCGTCAGCCTGCTCGCCCCCCTCGTCGCGCCCCTGGGGGCCGCCCAGCTGGGCGGCGCCCAGGCGGTGGTGTGCGATCTCGGGCTCGGCCTGACGCGGGCCGGGGCGGACGCGCTCGTGGTGGGCGCACCGGGCTCGAGGTTGCCCGGGCTGCGGCTCTGGCGGGCCCCGGGCGGCCCGTACCCGGCCGAGGCGTTGCGCTTCGGGCCGCCAGGAGAGCAACCCGAGATCGGTGCGACCGCGTCGATGAGCCAGCTGGCCGGCTGGCTGGGGGTGGCCGGGATGCTGCGGGAGCGGGGCGGTGTGGTCCACGGCCACGCCATGGACTGGCCCGCCTTTGTGAGCACCGCCAACCTCGGCCTGCCCGTGGTGCACACCTTCCACCTGGCGCCCGGCGGGGCGGCCGCCGCGGCGGCCGCGGCTCTGGCGACGAGCGTGCGCCCGCGTCCCTGGTTCGTGGCGCCCAGTCGGAGTCTGGCGGCGGCGTGGACAGCCCACGTCGGGGTCGACGCGGTGATCCCCAACGGCGTCGACCCCGATGCGGTCCCGTTCCGCGAGCGTCCCGAGCCGGGGCTGGCCATCGTCGCCGGGCGCATCTCCCCCGAGAAGGGCACGCACCTGGCCGTGGCGGCCGCGCGACGCGCCGGGCTGCGCGTCCTCGTCGCCGGGGGCGTGTACGACCCCGCCTACCACCGCGAGAAGGTGCTCCCGCTCCTCGACGGCGAGCAGGTCCGCCAGCTCGGGCCGCTCCCCCGCACCCGGCTTCTGCGGCTGCTGGGTCGAGGGTCAGTGCTGGTCATGGCCTCGCTGTGGGAGGAGCCCTTCGGGATGCTCGCTGTGGAGGCGGCCATGGCGGGTACCCCGGTCGCCTGCACGCGGCGTGGCGCGCTGGCCGAGATCGTCAACGCTCAGATGGGACGGCTCGCCGACCGTGCAACCGTGGCCGCGCTCGCGACCACGATCGTGGAGGCGGCCCGGCTCGATCGGGGCGCAGTGCGCGCCGCCGCGGTGCGCCGGTTCGCCCTGGCGGGGGTCGTCGCCCGCCACCTGCGCCTGTATCGGGCGCTGTCCGTGCATGCTTGGGGGTCGCCGTGACCAGCCAGCAGACCCGCGCAGCCGGCGTGACTGTGATCACCGGTGCGGGGCGGGGCATCGGCCGCGCCCTGGCCCTGCGGCTCGCGAGCCACGGTGCCGCGGTGGTGGCGGCCGCGCGCACCCGAGCCGACATCGAGAGCCTGGCCGGGCTCGCGCCCCAGGTCACCGCAATGGTGGCGGACGTCGCGTCTGCGGCGGATGTCGAGGCCCTCGCTGCCGCCGCTGACGCCCAGGGGAGACTGGTGGCCTGGGTCAACAATGCCGCGGTCGTAGACCCGCGGCCGCTCACCGAGCTGGGGGTCGAGGCCTTCGACGCCGTCCTGGCCGTCAACCTCCGCGGCGCCTTCCTCGGCTGCCGGGCTGCGCTCCCCCGGCTGGCAGCCAATGGGGGAGGGGTGATCCTGAACATCGGCTCTCTCTCCGGTCTTCCCTTCGTCGAGAAGTTCCCCGGCAACCTCGCCTACAACGTATCGAAGGCGGGGCTTCACGCTCTCTCCGAGGCGGTCGCCCTGGAGGGGCGGGCGCTGGGGGTGCGTTGCCTGACGCTCGCTCCCGGGGCTGTCGACACCGCCATGCTGCGGCGCGCCGCTCCCGGGCTGCGGGCCGGGGTGACCCCGGCGGCGGTCGCGGAGGTGGCGGCGTTCTTGCTCTCCGAGGCGGCTGCGCCGCTCAGCGGGACCACGCTTCCGATGTTCACCAACCTCGGCACTGAGGGCTAGGGAGATCGCCTCCCTGCCGGGCTCACCGGCCGGCGACTTCCGAACTAGGAGACCCCGATCAAGGCGACGTCCGTGTACAGGAGGAGCACTCCTGCCCCGGCGATGCCCAGCCCCAGCACCAGGTGCGCCCAGCGGATGGGCCGCTCGCGGCGCCCCCCGCCCCGCATCTGGCTGACCAGGGTCACGGCGACGATCCCCAGCCCGGCTGCCAGCAGGATGGCGGCCGGGACTCCAAGCAGGCTTCCCAGCAGGGCGCGCATCCACCAGAGCCTACCCGCGAGCCGCCGGGCGGCCGTCCGGTCCGCTCGTACCATGGCGGCGCCGCCATGCTTGCCCTCAGCACCGCCGACGACGCCACCCTGCGGGGCGTGCTCGCCGCCCACGGAGCCCCGGCCTGGCGCGCCAGTCAGCTCCGCCGCGCTGCGTGGCGGCCCCAGGTGGCCTCGCTGGCCGAGATCGAGGAGCTGCCTCGCGATCTCCGGGTCGCCCTCGCCGAGGAGCTTCGCTTCAGCACCGTCGAGGTGGCCGGCGAGACCGTGGCCGACGGCGGCGCCACGCTCAAGCTGCTCGGCCGCCTCGGCGACGGCGCCACCGTGGAGACCGTGGCGATGGAGACACCGGCGCGCGGCGGGGCCCGGCGACGCTCGACTGTCTGCGTCAGCTCCCAGGTCGGCTGCGCGGTGGGGTGCCCCTTCTGCGCGACCGGACAGCTGGGCCTGATCCGCTCCTGCACCGCCGCCGAGATCATCGACCAGGTGCGGGTCGCGGCCACCGCCCTCGGCCGGCGCGGCCTGGGCCCGGTCACCCACGTGGTCTACATGGGGATGGGGGAACCGCTGCTCAACGCCGACGCAACCATGGAGAGCCTGCGCGCCCTGGTCGCGGCGGGGCTCGGCGCCCGGCGTCTGACGGTCTCCACGAGCGGGGTGGTGCCGGGGATCGAGCGGCTCGCCGCCACTGGGATGCCGGTCACCCTGGCGATATCGCTGCACGCCGCCACCGACGACCTTCGCGATCGGCTGGTCCCCCTCAATCGTGCCTATCCGCTCGAGCGGCTGGTCGCCGCGGGACTTGGCTATGCGCAAGCCACGGGGCGGCGGCTGACCTTCGAGTGGTGCCTGATCGGTGGCGTCAACGACTCCCCCGAACAGGCCCGCCGCCTGCGCGGCGTGGCCCGCCGTGCCCGGGCCCACGTCAACGTCATCCCCATGAACCGCATCGAGGGCAGCCCCTGGGGGCCGCCCGCCCCAGCGGCGGCGCGCGCCTTCCTCGGCGAGCTGAGCGGCGTCCGCGTCACCGTGCGCGACACCCGTGGCGGCGACGGCGAGGCCGCGTGCGGACAGCTCCGGGCCGCCCTGGAGCGGCGTCGCGAGCTGCGCCCGGACGGCACCCTGGGGGCGATGAAGCGTCCCACCGGCCCCGCGCGTGGCGCCCCGGCGCCGTGAACCATCCCGACGACCGGGTCGATCGCGATCGCGAGCTCATGGCGACGGCGCTGGCCGCAGCCACGGCGGCCGACCACCGCGCCAGCCCCAACCCCACCGTCGGCGCCGTCCTGGCCGGTCCGCGGGGTGACCTGCTCGCCGCCGCCGCGTCGCGGCCGGTCGGCGGGCCCCACGCCGAGGTCGAGGTCGTCCGCCTCGCCGCCGGTCGCACCCGCGGGGCGACGCTCTACGTCACCCTCGAACCCTGCGACCATCAGGGCCGCACCCCGCCCTGCACCGCCGCCATCGTCGCCGCGGGCATCACCCGGGTGGTTGTGGCCATGGAGGACCCCAACCCGGTGGTCAGCGGACGCGGCGTGCAGCGGCTGCGCGACGCCGGGCTGATCGTCGAGGTGGGCCTCGCGGCCGGGCCCGCGCAGCAACTGCACCGCATGTACCTCTTGTGGGCGCGTCGGGCGCGACCGTTCGTGACCCTCAAGTTCGCCGCGTCGCTCGACGGGCGCGTGACCAGCGCCAGAGGGGATTCGCGGTGGATCACCTCACCGGCGGCGCGCCACCACGCCCACCTGCTGCGCCGCCGCCACGACGCCATCCTGGTGGGCATCGGAACCATCCTCGCCGACGACCCCGAGCTGACCACGCGGCTGGCCGAACCGGCCGATACCCGCCAGCCCAGGCGGGTGGTGCTCGACTCGCGGCTGCGCACGCCGCCCCACGCGCGCGTGCTCACGCCGCCGGCCGCCGGGGCGGCGGCCACCCTGATCGCCACGGCCCCCGACCCCGATCCTGGCCGCGTCCGCATCCTCGAGAGCGCGGGCGCCGAGGTGCTTCCGGTTTCCCAGAAGGACGGTCGCGTGGACCTCGCGGCCTTGCTCGCCGTCCTCGGCAGCCGCGGGATCAGCTCCCTGCTCGTCGAAGGCGGACCGACCGTGCATGGCGCCTTCCGTGACGCGGGCCTGGGCGACGGCGTCGTGGCTCTGCTGGCGCCGCGCCTGCTCGGGGGGACCGCCACCCCCGCCGCCGTCGGCGGGCACGGCGCCGCCACCCTGGCGGAGGCTCCCGTGCTGGTGGACGTCGAGGTCGCGCGGGCGGGCGTCGATGTCGTGGTCAGCGGCTACAGTGAGGTGCGGCAAGAGGGATAGGAGCGGCTGATGGACTCCGGCGTCGTCGAGGAGCTGGTGCGGGGCGCGCAGACCACGATCCCCACCACCTGGGGCAGCTTCCGGGTGATCGGCTACGAGGAGAAGCGCACCCACCACGTCCATCTTGCGCTGGTACTCGGCGACGTCGGCGGCGACGAGCCGGTGCTCATGCGCCCCCACAGCGAGTGTCTGACGGGCGATGTCTTCGGGTCCCAGCGCTGCGATTGCCAGGCCCAGCTGCACCTGGCGATGCGGCTGATCGGCGAGGCGGGACGGGGCGTGATCCTCTATCTGCGCCAGGAGGGCCGCGGCGTGGGGCTGATCAACAAACTGCGCGCCTATGCTCTCCAGGACCAGGGCCTCGACACCGTCGACGCCAATCTGCAGCTCGGGCTGCCCATCGACAAGCGCGATTACGGCATCGGCACCCAGATTCTGGCCGACCTTGGCCTCAAGAAGCTGCGCGTGCTTAGCAACAACCCAACCAAATACGAGGGGATGGTGGCCTACGGCATCGAGGTCGTCGAGCACGTGCCCCTCGTCACCAAGCCGACGGTGCACAACGCGCGCTATCTCAGCACCAAGCGGGACCGTCTCGGCCACCTCCTCGACCCGCTCCCCCATGAGCCGGCGAGCGACGGGGAGGCGAACATCCCACCGCTGGCCGGCACCGCCGACGGCGGTGTAGGAAAGACGCCGGGCGCGGCGCGCACGGGCGGGAGGCTCAGCGGACCTTGGTCGCCGTCCTGATGCAGCGCGTGCAGACCGTCGCCTTGACGCGCCGGCCGCCGGCCTCGATGTGGGTGGGCTGGAGATTGGGCATGAAGCGCCGCCGCGTCCGCCGCTTGGAATGGCTGACGTTGTTGCCCGACATGGGGCCCTTTCCGCAGAGGTCGCAGCGCTTGGCCATGATGAGGAAGTGTCCGTCCTGGTTCGGGTCGCCGGGGACTGAGAGCGGGCCCCTCACGCGGGCAGCGCGGGGGATCCCGTACTAGAATGGCGCCGCCCGAGCGGGCGGCGCGACGGTACGGACGCCCTGGGGCTTTCACCGCACCGGCGCGCGAGGATAACACAGCGCTCCCGCGCGGCTTATGGGGACATCGTGCCGACCACCAAGGTGAAGGCGCCGCAGACCCTCGCGCGCAACGAGAGCCTGGGGCGGATCGAGGTTGCGCCACGCGTGGTCGCCTCGATTGCGGGCCACGCCGCCAACGAGTGCTACGGCATCGTCGGGATGGCGGCGCGCGGCCTGCGCGAGGGCATTGCCGAGCGCCTCAACCGCGAGAACCTGCACCGCGGCGTCGACATCGAGGTGCGCGAGGACGGGCTGCTCATCGAGTTGTACGTCATCGCCCAGTACGGCACCCGCATCAGCGAGGTGGCCCACAACCTCATGAGCCAGGTGAAGTACGCTGTCGAGAAATCGCTGGGCCTGGATGTGCTCGCCGTGAACGTCAACGTGCAGGCCATCCACCTGGAAGGCGATGGCAAGCGCTGAGGCGGGCGTCGGCCGCCGCGCGCTCAGCGACGTCGGGGGCCGGCAGGCGCAGGCGGGCCTGCAGTCGGCGCTGGCCTATCTGCAGGCCAACCAGGACGAGGTCAACGACCTCAACGTGTTTCCGGTGCCCGACGGCGACACCGGGTCGAACATGTACCTGACCCTGCGCAGCGCCGTCGAGGACGCCGCCCGCGTGGACGAACCCAACTCCATCGCCGCCGTCATGGCGGCGGCGGCGCACGGCTCGCTCATGGGCGCGCGGGGCAACAGCGGGGTCATCCTCTCGCAGATCCTGCGCGGCTTCTCCCAGGGTCTCCAGGGCCGGCAGCGCGTCGATGCCGCCGGGCTGGCGACGGCGTTCGGTGAGGCCAGCACGGTGGCCTATAGGGCGGTCATGAAGCCCACCGAGGGCACGCTGCTGACCGTCATACGTGAGGCCGCGGGCGCGGCCCGGCAGGAGGCGGAGCGCGAGGGCGCCGACGTGCGCAGCGTCCTCGAGGTCGCCGTCACTGAGGCGCACGCAGCCGTGGAGCGCACCCCCGAGCAACTCGCCGTGCTCCGCGACGCCGGGGTGGTCGACGCCGGCGGCTTCGGGCTGGCGATCATCCTGGAGGGCTTCACGCGAGCCCTGGGCGGCGGCGACGTGGAGGAGACCGAGCTCGCCGCTCACCGGGTCATCGAGCCGCTCGTCCGCCGTCCGGGCGACGCCGGCGCCCACCTGGGCGGCGTCGCCGTCCGGCGCGGCGCCGCCGCGGTCGCCGCGCCCGAGAAGGGGTTCGGGTATTGCACGGAATTCCTGGTCACCGGACCGGGCCTGGACGTCGAGACCCTCCGCGCGGAGCTCGCAGCGCTGGGTGAGTCGGCGCTCGTCGTCGGCGACGGGGAGCTCGTGCGCGTCCACATCCACACCGAGGACCCGGCCCGGCTGATCACCGCCGCCGCCCAACGGGGCCGGCTCAGCAAGCTCAAGGTGGAGGACATGTCGGCACAGCACCACGAGGTGCTGGAGCGGGCCGGCGCGGAGGAGGCGGCCCTGGCCGGCTCGAACGGCGCCGCCGACCCTGCGGCCGCGGCGGCGCCGAGACGCACTCTGGCGGTCGTGAGCGTGGCTCCGGGAACCGGGTTTCGCGACATCCTGCTCGGCATCGGTGCCAACCGGGTCGTCGAGGGCGGCCAGACCATGAACCCCAGCACTCAGGATCTGCTCGAGGCGGTGACCCACGCCAACGCCGACAACGTCATCATCCTGCCCAACAACAAGAACGTCATCCTGACCGCCGAGCAGGTGGACGGCCTCGCCGCGAACGCCACCGTTCGCGTGGTCCCCTCGCAAACCCTGCCCCAGGGCATCACCGCCCTCCTTGCGCTCGATCCGGAGGCCTCGCTCGACGACAACGTGGAGCGGATGCGGGCTGCTCTAGGCGGCGTCACCACCGTGGAGGTGACCACCGCCGTCCGTGACACGGTGGCCGACGGCCACCAGATCCATGCCGGCGATGTCATCGCCCTGGTGGACGACCGCATCACGCAGGTCGGCGACGACGTCGCCGCCGTGGTCGAGGCGGCGGTCAAGGCGGCGCCCACTCCGCCGGAGCTGATCACCGTCTATCGCGGCGCCGGGGTGGCCGAGGCGGAGGCCGCGGCGCTCGCCGACGGGCTGCGCGAGCTTCACCCCGGAGTGGAGATCGAGCTTCACGAAGGCGGCCAGGATCACTATCCGTTCATCCTCTCGCTGGAGTGAGCGGAGCCCCGGGCACGTGAGCTGGTGACCGTCCACGTGGTCACGGACAGCACCAGCGACCTCACCCCACAGATGGCCGCGCAGCTGGGCGTGACCGTGGTCCCGCTGCGCGTGCGCTTCGGCGAGGAGACCTACCTGGACGGCGTCGACATCGACGCCGCCACCTTCTACTCGCGGTTGCCGGGGGCGGTCCCGCTCCCGGTCACCTCCCAGCCCCCGCCCAGCGATTTCGCCGCGGCGTACCAGCGGCTGCTGACCGATCCCGGCGACCAGGTGGTGAGCATCCACCTCTCCGCCAAGTGGAGCGGTACGCTCCAGTCGGCGCACCTCGCCGCCCAGGATTTCGCCGGCCGCGTGGTGGTCGTCGACTCGCAGACCGTCAGCTCCGGCATTCAGTTCCTGGTGCGGGCCACCTTGCGCGACATCGCCGCGGGTCAGGATCTAGACAGCATTGTCCGCAACGCCGAGGCACGGCGAGGACGAATCGCCATCTTCGTGATGCTGGACACGCTGACGTATCTGCAGAAGGGGGGCCGCATCGGCCGCGCTCAGGCCCTGCTGGGAGGGGTGCTCAGCGTCAAACCGCTGCTCCGGCTGGCCGACGGTGAGGCCCACCCGCAGGCGCGGGTGCGCAATCGCCAGCAGGGGGTTGCCAAGCTGCTCGAGCTGCTGGGCGGGGAGGGCCACCTGGAGAGCGTGGCGCTCATGACCAGCGGCGCGGCGCAACCGTCGGACGACGTCCGCGCTCGTCTCCACGAGGCCTACCCGGAGCTGGAGCTCCAGGCCGGCGAGCTGGGACCCGTGGTCGGCGTCTACGCGGGGCCGGGCGCCCTCGGCGTGGGCGGCCTGCGCGCCGAGTAGACGGTCGTTGCGGCGTGCCGCGCCGTCGCGCCGCGGTGGGCTGGCGGCGAACCCACGTTCGCCCTAGACTCGAGTGATGACCCTCGCAGCCGGGCGCCGGTGACGCAGACGGCCGCCACCGCCGTGGTGGTCGCCCCCGGTCCGCAGACGCCGGTGGAGCGGGTGCTGGGGATAGGGCCGCGCCAGGCCGCGCGCCTGGCCCGGATCGGAGTCAGCACCGTCGGCGACCTCCTGCTCCTCCTCCCGCGCCGCTATGAGGACACCCGCGACGTCCGCCCGCTGCGCGAGCTGGTGCCGGGACCGCAGGCTCAGACGGTGCGGGCCCGGGTACGCTCGCTGACGACGCGGCGCAGCCCCTACAAGCGGACGGTGCTGGTGGAGGCGACCCTCGAGGACGACGGCGCCGTCGCCGAGGCGATCTGGTTCAACCAGCCCTTCCTGCGCAACCGCCTGCACCAGGGCGACCAGGTGGTGCTGAGCGGCAAGGCCCGGCTGACCCCGAGCGGCAGGCTGCAGCTGCAGAGCCCGGTCTTCGAGGCCGACCGCGGTGATCAGCGCCACGTGGGTCGGCTGGCGCCCGTCTATCCGGAGACTGAGGGGCTCACGAGCCGCTTCCTCCGCGAGCGCATCGAGCCGCTGCTCCCCGCCGCCGAGCAGCTCGACGATGCGCTCCCGCCCCCCCGACGGGACCGGCAGGGGCTCCTGCCGCTGGCGGAGGCGGTGCGTCAGATCCACCAGCCCACCACAGTCGAGCTGCGCGACCGGGCTCTGGAGCGCATCGCCTTCACCGAGCTCTTCCAGCTGCAACTGGCCGCTCAACGGGCCCGGCGGCGCCGCCTCGCGGGCACCGGGGCGGTGATTCCGTACGAACCGCAGATCGCCCGCGACTTCGTGACCTCGCTCTCCTTCCGGCTCACCGACGGGCAGCGGCGCGCCGCGCACGAGATCCTCCTCGACCTGGGCGGCCCCGGGTCCATGAACCGCCTCCTCCAGGGCGACGTGGGCAGCGGCAAGACCGTGGTCGCCGCCATGGCGGCGCTGATGGCGGAGCGGGCGGGCCTCCAGACCCTTGTGATGGCGCCGACCGAGATCCTCGCGCGCCAACATCACGCCACCCTCTCCGCCCTGCTCGAACCCCATGGCATGGGCGCGCGCATGCTCCTGGGAGCTACTTCCGCCCGCGCCCGCCGCGAGATCCTCGCCGGAGTGGCGAGCGGCCGCGAGGCGCTCCTGGTGGGGACGCACGCTCTGATCGAGGAGGACGTGGCCCCCATCCGGCTGGGCCTTTGCGTGGTCGACGAGCAGCATCGCTTCGGCGTCGCCCAGCGCCAGCGGCTGCGCCTCAAGGCCACCATTCCGCCCAATTTCCTGGCGATGACCGCCACCCCCATCCCGCGCAGCCTGGCGCTCACCGTCTATGGCGACGTCGATGTCAGCGAGCTGCGCGAGCTGCCCCCGGGCCGCATCCCCGTCGCCACCGAGGTGGTCCCGCCCCACGAACGCAGCCGCGCGTACGCCCACGTCCGCGAAGAGCTGCGCGCCGGACGCCAGGCCTTCGTCATCTGCCCGCTCATCGAAGAATCAGACAAACTTGGCGTGAAGTCGGCGACCGCGGAATACGAACGCCTCGGCGCTGAGGATCTCCAGGGGTTCGACATCGAGCTGCTCCACGGGCGCATGCCCAGCCGGGAGAAGGAGGCGCGCATGGCGCGCTTCGCGGGCGGCGAGGCGCGCGTCCTGGTGAGCACGAGCGTGGTGGAGGTGGGGGTCGACGTTCCCAACGCCACGGTGATGATCGTCGAGGGGGCGGAACGGTTCGGCCTGGCGCAGTTGCACCAGTTTCGCGGGCGGGTCGGGCGCGGCGTCCATGCCAGCCGCTGCCTGCTCTTCCAGGGCAGCCCCGATGAGGAGGGCAGCCGGCGGCTCGAGGTGGTGGCCACCGCCTCCAGCGGCTTCGACCTCGCCGAGCTCGACCTGCGCCTGCGCGGCCCCGGAGACGTCGCCGGGCTGCGCCAGCACGGCCTGCCGGAGATGCGCGCCGCCGACCTCCTCGACCAGGCCCTGCTGCTGCGGGCTCGCGATGCCGCGGCTGCGTGGCTCGACGAGGATCCCGAGCTGGACCTCCACGGCCCGCTGGCCAGGGCCATGAACGGCTATCGTGCCGTGTTCGACCTCGACTAGTGGAACGCTGATGCCCGCCGCCGGCACCCGTGGGGGCAGCCGGGCCCGCACGCGCATCACCGCCGGCGCCTGGCGCGGGCGGCTCATCGACACCCCCCCCGGCCAGGAGGTGCGGCCGACCACCTCACTGGTGCGCCAGGCGGTCTTCAACATCCTGGGCGAGCGCGTCGTGGACGCTGCTCTGCTCGATCTTTTCGCGGGCGCCGGCACCATCAGCTTCGAGGCCCTCAGCCGGGGCGCGGCCCGGGCGGTCGCCGTCGAGCGCGACCGCGCCCTGGCCACGCTCATCGAGTCGACTGCCAGCCGCCTTGGCTGCACGGACCGAGTGCGGGTGATCCCCGCCGAGGTGGTGCGCTGGCTGGAACAGCGCCCGCGTGAGCTGGAGCGGGCCCAGGTCTGCTATGTCGACGCTCCCTATCGCGACGACGTGGTGCTGCGCGCGCTCGAGCTGCTGGGCGGCTCGCCGGTGCCGCTGGTCGTGTGCGAACATCACCGCGCCCGAGCCCTGCCGCCGGCGACCGGACGCCTGCGGGCTGTCCGTACCGCCGTCTACGGGTCGACGCAGCTCACCTTCTACGCAGCACGGCCCGCGGGGGCCGACGACGCGCCCGTCGGGGGCGAGGAGGCGCCGACCCAATGACCCGGATCGCGGTCTACCCGGGGAGCTTCGACCCGGTGACGCTCGGGCACCTGGACATTCTCGAGCGGGCCACGCTCATCTTCGACAAGGTGGTGCTCGCGGTGCTCGAGAACCCCACCAAGGCGCCTCTGTTCAGCGTCGAGGAGCGCGTCCAGCTGCTTCGGAAAACCGTTGGCAGCAACCCCAACCTCGACGTCGGCACCTTCAATGGGCTGACCGTCGACTTCGCTCATCGGGTGGGGGCCATCGCGGTCGTGCGCGGGCTGCGGGCGGTGTCGGACTTCGAGAACGAATTCCAGATGGCGCTGATGAATCGCCGCCTTCGTCCTGACATCCACACTGTCTTCCTGATGACGTCGTTCAGCAATGTGTTCGTCTCCTCGTCGCTGATCAAGGAGGTTTGTCGTTTCGGGGGCAGGATCGAGGAGTTCGTGCCGCCGCATGTCGCCGCCGCGATGCACGCCAAGCTCGGCGAGCGTCCGGGCGCGGGGGCGCGATGAACGTCGAGGAACAGTCGGGCAGCCGCGTGGTCGATCTCCTCGACGCACTCGAGAGTGCGGTTGTTGGCGGCCGGCGGGTCGTCTTCACGCCCAACATCCTGGTCAACGAGGACGCGGCGCTCGACCTCATCGACGAGGCCCGTCGGGCGTTGCCCGAGGACGTCAAGCAGGCTCGCCAGGTCCTCGACCGGCAGCGCGAGCTCATCGATGCCGCCGCCGCCGCCGCCCGCCAGCTCATGGCCCAGGCCGAAGCGGAGGCCCAGGCCGCTGTCGCCGAGGCGCAACGCCAGGCTCACGGGATCGTCGAGGCTGCACGCACCGAGAGTGAGCGCCTGGTGGGTGAGGCACGCGAGCGTGCCGCCGCCCTGGTGGCCGGGCATGCCATCACCAGCGCGGCGGAGCAGCACGCGGCCGCCCTGGAGGCGGAGGCGGCTCAGCGGGCCCTGGAGTTCAAGCGCGAGTCCGAGGCGTACGCCCGCAAGGTGCTCGGCGGACTCGAGCAGCACGTGGCCAGGAGCCAGACCGCGCTGCGCCGGGCGCTGGAGGCGCTGCCGCCGCCATGACTGTGGCGGCGCAGGGGTGATGTAAACTTGCTGCTCGGCGCTTTGCGGATCTGTCTGCGCGCCCCCCGGAGGCCCCATGGCAGTCCCCAAGGAACGCATACCCAAGGCGCGACGCGATCGCCGGCGCGCCCACCTCGCGCTCGAGCGGCCCACCCTCGTGCCCTGCCAGCAGTGCCGGCAGCAGAAGCGGCCGCATCACGTCTGCCGCAACTGCGGGACGTACAACGGGCGCGAGGTGCTGGTCGTCGAGTAGCGCGACGCCGCCCCGGCTCAGTGTCGCCCGGTGGCCCGCCGCCGGCAGCCCCCCCGTGACGCGGCCCCCGCGCTGACATGCGCATCGCCGCGTGCTTCCCGGGCCAGGGGAGCCAGGCCCGGGGCATGGCCGATTCGGTGCTCGACCTGGAGCTGACCCGGCAGCTCCTGGACGTGGCCGCGACCGAGGGGCTGGACCTGGCCGGGGCGCTGGCCGGCGACGACGAGGCCCTGCGCCCCACCGAGATCGCCCAGCCGGCCCTGCTGCTCGTGGGCGTGGCCCTGTTCACGCAGCTGCCGGACGCCGTCGAGGTCGTGGGGGTGGCGGGCCACAGCGTGGGCGAGTACGCCGCCCTGGTGGCCGCCGGGTCCCTGGAGCCCGCCGAGGCCATGCGCCTGGTGATCGCCCGCGGCCGCGCGATGGCGGCGATGCGCGACGGGGCCATGGCGGCGCTCCTGGGCGTCGACCAAGGGCTTGCCGAGGCGGTCTGTGCAGAGGTCAACGGCATGGGTCGTGGTCCTGTCGTCGTTGCCAACCTCAACGCTCCCGGCCAGGTGGTGCTGAGCGGCAGCGTCGACGGTGTCGCCACCGCGCTGGAGCTGGCGCGCGCGCGCGGCGTCCGCAAGTCCATCCCGCTGCGGGTGAGCGGCGCCTTCCATTCCCCGCTCATGGTGGAGGCAGCCGTCGCGGTGGGAGCGCTCATCGACGCCGCCCCGCTGCGCGATGCGCGCGTCCCGGTGGCGTGCAACGTCGACGGCGCGCTGGTCCGCGACGCCGAGGGGCTCCGGGAGAGGCTGCGCGGGCAGCTGGCGGCCCCCGTGCGCTGGACCGACTGCGTCGAAGCCCTCGCCCGCGAGGACGTCGAGGCGCTGGTCGAGCTGAGCTGTGGTGGCGTGCTGACAAGCCTCGCCCGGCGCATCGTTCCCGGGGTGCGCTCGCTCAACGTCGCGACCGTCGGCGAGGCCGCCCAGCTGGCACAGGCGGTGGCCAGCAGTGGTTGAGGCCAGGCCGCGGCGCGTCGCGCTGGTCACCGGTGCGTCCCGGGGCATCGGCCGGGCCATCGCCCTGGCCTTCGGCCGCGATGGCGTCGACGTGGCCTGCGCCTACAGCAGCAGCGCCGCGGCCGCGGCCGAGCTCGTCGCGCAACTGCAGGAGCAGGGTGAGCGGGCCGTAGCGCTCGAGGCCGACCTTCGCGACCCCGCCCAGGCGGCCGGCCTGGTGGGGCGGACCATCGAGGCGCTTGGCCATCTGGACATCGTTGTCAACAACGCCGGGGTCACCCGGGACGGACTGGTGCTGCGCATGAGTGACGCGGACTGGGACGAGGTCATCGCCGTCGACCTGAGCGCAGCCTTCGCGGTCTGCCGCGCCGCGCTACGGCCCATGGTCCGGCAGCGCTCGGGGCGGATCATCAACATCACCAGCGTGAGCGGAGTTGTGGGCAACGCCGGTCAGGCCAACTACGCGGCCGCCAAAGCCGGCCTGATCGGCTTGACGAAGTCGATCGCCAAGGAGGTGGCGGGCCGGGGCATCACCGTCAACGCGGTGGCCCCCGGATTCATCGACACCGACCTGACCGCCGGAATCGGCGGCACGGTGGTGGAACAGCTCCGGGCGCTGATCCCGGCGGGGCGGTATGGCAGCCCCGAGGAGGTGGCGGCGGCGGTGAGCTTCCTCGCCTCGCCGGCGGCGTCCTACATCACGGCGTGCGTGCTCCACGTCGACGGGGGGCTGGCGGCCTAGTGCCGCCGCAACCGCGATGACCGATCGCCGCGACGAGCCCGCTCCAGGGGTGACGCGACCCGAGCTCTCCGGGTCTGGCGGCGGGGCCATCCCGGACTGGGACGCGCCCCCGGTCTTCGCGGGGCTGCGCATCGGTGGCGCGGCGCGCAGCGGAGAGGGTCTGGCCCTCGACGGCCGCCCCGAGCTGCCCGCGCGCGGTGAGGTGACCCCGGCGGCTCAGCCTGCCGAACCGCCGCCGACCCCGGTCCCGGCGCCGCGACGCCGCCGCAGCGGCGCCACCACTGCCGCTGCCGGCGGCGCAGCCGCCGCCGTGCTGTCCCCTGGGCCCGCCCCGGCGGTCGTCCCGTCACTCCCAGAGACGCCCCAGTTCATCGACGGCGCCTCCGGCCCACTGGCTCGCGCACCTGCGGTCATCGTGCCGGAGGAGGCCCCGACGCATCACACTGACGCCACCCCAACGGCGGCGCCACCGCCCGCATCCGAAGAGAGGACCGATGGCAGACACGAGTTTCGAGAAGTACAAGTCGATCGTGGTGGACCAGCTCGGCGTGGAGCCGGAACAGGTGACCCTGGAAGCGTCGTTCGTGGAGGATCTGAACGCGGACTCCCTGGACCTCGTGGAGCTGATCATGGCGTTCGAGGAGGAGTACTCAATGGAGATCTCGGACGAGGACGCCGAGCGGATCGGGACAGTGGGCCAGGCCTGGGACTACGTCCAGGAGAAGCTGGGGATCGCCAGCTAGCCGCGCCCCTCCCGGCCGCCCCCGCCGCGCCGCGAGCCGGGCCCTCGGCGGCGTCCGGGGAGGCGCCTTCGGCCGCCGACCTCGCCCGGTTGGAGGCTCTCCAGGAGCGCGTCGCTGTGCGCTTCCGGCATCCCGAACTCCTCTGGGAGGCCATGACCCACGCCTCCTGGAACAACGAGCAGGGCAGGGTGAGCGGCCCCGGCCACGACAACGAGCGGCTCGAGTACCTCGGGGACGCGGTCCTGGAGCTGGTGGTCGGGGAGTACCTCTTCCGCCGCTTCCCCGGCTACGACGAGGGCCAGCTGACCCAGCTCCGGGCCGCCCTCGTCAACACCCTTTCTCTGGCCCGCCTGGCCGAGAAGCTGGAGCTGGGCGATGCCCTGCTCCTGGGCAAGGGGGCCGCCAAGACGGGGGCCAACCGCCTGCCGTCGCTGCTGGCCAACGCCTTCGAGGCGTTGATCGGCGCCATCTTCCTCGACCAGGGGTACCGCGTCGCCACCCGCGTCTTCCTGCAGAACATCGGCGACCTCGCAGACTGGAGCGACCAGAACCACAAGGGCAGGCTCCAGGAAGCGGCCCAGGAGCGCACCGGGCAGCCTCCCAGCTATCGCGTCAAGAGCGCCGGCGGGGCGGGCCATCGGCGCCTCTACACGGCGGAGGCCGTGGTGGGCGGCGACGTGCTGGGCACGGGCACCGCAGCCACCAAGCAGGCCGCCGAGCAGGCTGCCGCCCTGGCCGCCCTCGAGGCGCTGCGCGGCCCGCGCTCACGGCGCCGCGTCGACCCCGCCGGCCGCGCTGTGGCGGCCGCCAGACGGGCCGCAGGCGAGGCGGCCGGCGACACCCCGCGCTCGCGCCGCCGGATCGCCGAGGCC
>DATDHG010000155.1:0-14045 GCA_036521675.1 Candidatus Dormiibacterota bacterium | reverse complement strand
CCCGTGGCCAGTGCCTGAGCCACGCGCCGCCGGGCGGCTGGCCCTGGAGACGGGCGCGGTCTTCGACGGCCGGCTCTTCGGCGCGCCCGTGGGGAGCGACGGAGTTGCGGGCGAGGTCGTCTTCAACACGTGCATGTCCGGCTACCAGGAGGTGTCGACGGACCCCTCGTACGCCGGTCAGATGGTGGTCATGACCTACCCGCTGATCGGCAACTACGGCTGCCGCGACGACACGCGGGAGTCACGGAGTGTCTGGTGCACCGCGCTGGTGGTGCGCGAACTCTCCCCGCAGGTCGGACACGCCCGCGCCGACCGCTCCCTGGAGGAGGAGCTCCAGCTCTTCGGCGTGCCGGGGCTCTGCGGGGTGGACACGCGGGCGCTGACGCGCCATCTGCGTGCCCAGGGCACCATCCGCGGCGTGCTCGCGCCGGCGACGATGAGCCCGCAGGCGCAGGTGGAGGCGGCTCGCGGCTCCCCGACGGTCACCGAGCGCGACCTGGTGGAGATGGTCTCCCAGGCGGTGCCGGCGACGGTCTGGGAGGAGGGCCTCGACCCCACCCTGGAGCGGGCGCTGCGGCTCTCCGGCAGCGCGGGCGCATTCGCCGGCCTGCGCGTCGTCGTGCTGGACTACGGGGTGAAGCGCAACATGCTGCGCGCCCTGCGCAGCCGCGGCGCCGAGATCACCGTGCTGCGCCACGACGCCACCGTGGACGACGTGCTCGCGCAGCATCCCCAGGGGGTGGTGCTGAGCAACGGTCCGGGCGACCCGTCCAACGTCCCTCACGCGGTGCGGCTCTGCGCTGAGCTGGTCGAACGGCGCGTGCCGCTGCTGGGCATCTGTCTTGGGCACCAGATCCTGGGCCGTGCCATCGGGGCTATGACCTCGCGGCTGCCTTTCGGGCATCACGGCGGCAACCACCCCGTCCGCGACCTCACGACCGGGGCCGTCTTCGTCACCTCGCAGAACCACGAGTTCCAGGTCGACGCGGACACCGTTCCGGAGGGATCGGGCTGGTTCGTCAGCGAGCGCAATCTCAACGACGGCAGCGTTGAGAGGCTGCGTCACCGCAGCCTGCCCGCCTTCAGCGTCCAGTACCACCCCGAGGGAGCTCCCGGGCCCCAGGACCGTGGGCCTCTGTTCGATGAGTTCCTGACGCTGGCGGCCGCAACTGGCGGGGCCCGGGTGGCCACGCTGCGCAGCGCCACGACGGCCATGCGCGCCACCCCGCTGCTGGGCGCCGGCGCCGGGCTGACGGCCGGGGGCGGCGGGCAGCTCTCCCTGGAGGTCGACCGGCTCGCTGCGGCGGCGCCTTCCGACGCGGCCGTGCCGGACCGTCCGCGGTGCGTGATGGTGATCGGCAGCGGTCCGATCGTCATCGGCCAGGCCGCCGAGTTCGACTACGCGGGGACGCAGGCGTGCCGCGCTCTCCGCGAGGAGGGGGTGCGCGTCGTGCTGGTCAACAGCAACCCCGCCACCATCATGACCGACGACGGTAGCGCCGACGCCGTGTACGTCGAGCCGCTGACGGTCGCCATCGCCGAGCGCATCATCGGGCGTGAGCGCCCCGACGGCCTCCTCGCCACCCTGGGTGGGCAGACGGGCCTCAACCTCGCCGTCGCGCTCGCCGAGGCCGGCGTCCTGGAGCGCTACGGAGTGCGCCTGCTGGGTAGCTCCCTCGAGGCGATTCGCGCCGCCGAGGACCGCGAGCTCTTCAAGCAACTGCTGGTGAGCATCGGCGAGCCCGTGCCCGAGTCGGCGACGGTAGCGTCGCTTGCAGAGGCACGCGCGTTCGCAGAGCGTCAGGGACTGCCGGTGGTAGTCCGCCCCGCCTTCACCCTCGGGGGAACCGGTGGCGGAATCTGCGAGACCGATGACCAGCTCAGCGAGATCGTGGCCGCCGGGCTGTCGGCCTCGCCCATCGGCCAGGTGCTCGTCGAGCGCTCGCTGGTGGGCTGGCGAGAGATCGAGTACGAGGTGATGCGCGACGCCGCCGGCACCTGCATCACGGTCTGCAACATGGAGAACCTCGACCCCATGGGGGTGCACACCGGCGACTCGGTGGTGGTCGCTCCCGCGCAGACGCTGACGGACCGCGAGCACCAGCAGCTGCGCAGCGCCGCGCTGCGCATCATCAGCGCTCTGGGCATCGGCGGCGGGTGCAACGTGCAGTTCGCGCTCGAGCCTGATGGCCACGAGTACTACGTCATCGAGGTCAACCCGCGCGTCTCCCGCTCGTCGGCGCTGGCCAGCAAGGCCACGGGGTATCCGATCGCGCGCAGCGCCGCGAAGATCGCAGTCGGACTGCGCCTCGACGAGATCCCCAACGCCGTCACCGGGCGCACCTGCGCCGCCTTCGAGCCCGCCCTCGACTACTGCGTGATCAAGGTGCCCCGCTGGCCCTTCGACAAATTTCCCGACGCCGACCGCCGCCTGACCACGCAGATGAAGTCGACCGGCGAGGTGATGGCGATCGAGCGCAGCCTGGAGGCGGCGCTGAGCAAGGCGCTCCGCTCGCTCGAGCAGCGCCCCCCGGAGCCGGCCGCAGTGCGCGACTCACAGCTCGTCGACGTCCCCACCGACCGCCGGCTCTGGGCGCTCATGGAGGCGCTCCGCGCGGGCACGCCCGTCGAGGAGGTGGCGCTGCGCAGTGGGGTCGGCCGCTGGTTCCTGGAGCGGCTGCGCACCCTGGTCGACGGTGAGCAGCAGCTGCGCTGGGCGGGGCTCGACGACGCCGCCCTGGTCCAGGCCAAGCGTCTGGCCCTGGCGGACGAGCGCATCGCCACCCTCGCCGGCGTTGCGGTCGAGACCGTCCGTAACCGGCGCGAGGAGCTGGGGCTGCGCCCCGTTTTCAAGTGCGTCGACACGTGTGCCGCCGAGTTCGAAGCCGCCACGCCCTACTACTACTCGACCTTTGAGATGGAGAACGAGGGCCCGTCGGCTGCGACCCCGGCGGTGGCGCGGCCGGCGGACCAGAGCCCGGTCGTGGTCCTGGGCTCCGGCCCCATCCGCATCGGTCAGGGCATCGAGTTCGACTGCTGCTCGGTGCAGGCGGCCCAGGCGCTGCGCGCCAACGGTCGCACCGCGGTGATGGTGAACAGCAACCCGGAGACCGTCTCCACCGACTTCGACTGCTCCGACCGCCTGTACTTCGAGCCCCTGGACGCCGAGTCGGCACTGGCCGTGATCGACGAGGAGCGCGCCGGCGGGGTGGTGGTGCAGTTCGGCGGTCAGACCGCCGTGAACCTGGCCGCGCCGCTCGCCGATCGCGGGGTCACCATCCTGGGCAGCGGGGCCGGCGCCATCGACGTCGCCGAGGACCGCCACCGCTTCGACGCCCTGCTCGGTGAGCTCGGCATCCTGCGGCCCGCGGGGGCGGCCACGACCGACCCCGTGGAGGCGCTCGCCATCGCGCGGCGCATCGGCTTCCCCGTGCTGGTGCGACCCAGCTACGTGCTGGGCGGCCGCGCCATGGAGGTGGCCTACACCCGCGGCGCGATGGAGAGCTACCTGGAGGCGGCCATGGCGGCGCTCCCCGACGGCGCCTCGGGACGCCGTGGGACAGTGCTCGTCGACAAGTTCCTGATCGGCACCGAGTTCGATGTCGACGCCATCAGCGACGGCGACACCGTCGTCATCCCCGGGATCATGGAGCACGTCGAGCGCGCCGGCGTGCACAGCGGCGACAGCATGGCGGTCTATCCGGCCACGGCTCCGCCAGAGGTTCTGGACCAGATCGTCGAGAACACCATGCGGCTCGCGCGCGCGATGAAGCTGTACGGCCTGCTCAACGTCCAGTACGTCGTTCACCGCGGGAGGGTGCACGTCATCGAGGTCAACCCGCGGGCCTCGCGAACGGTGCCCTTCCTCAGCAAGGTGACGGGTGTGCCCATGGTGGAGCTGGCGGTGCGGGTGATGCTCGGCCAATCCCTGGGTGACCTGGGTTACCGCAGCGGCCTTGTCCCCGCGCGGCCGTTGGTGGCCGTCAAGGCGCCGGTGTTCTCGATGGTCAAGCTGATCGGCGTCGACACTGTGCTCGGTCCCGAGATGAAGTCCACCGGCGAGGTGATGGGCGTCGACGTCGACCTCGGCGCCGCCCTGGAGAAGGCGTTCCTGGGCGCGCTCGGGACCGTGCCTGACGCCGGGGGCGTGCTCTGCACGGTCGCCGATGCCGACAAGGCCGAGGCCCTTCCCACGCTGGCCAGGCTCAGCGAGGCGGGCTTCAACCTCTACGCCACCGAAGGCACCGCCGCAGCCCTGCGCGCCGCCGGGCTCAGCGCCGTCGCGGTCGGCAAGATCGGCGGCCATCGCCCCAACGTCATCGACGTCATCGCCGACGGCCGCGTCTCGCTGGTGCTCAACACCATCAGCCACGTGGAGACCGACGAGCTGCGCCTCGCCCCCGCCGGCGACCTCGACCCCGGACGTTCGGTCAAGGACGGATACCTCATCCGCCTGGCCGCAGCGCAGCGGCGCGTGGCCTGCTGCACGTCGCTCGACACCGCCGCCGCGCTGGTGGACGCGATGGCCCGCCAGCGTGCCGGGGAAGCCGTGGCAGTGGCGACTGTGGCCGAATACCGCACCGGGGCCGTGGGCAGCACGGCGCAGCGGTGACGCTGGCGACGTCGCTCCAGTCAGACCTCGGCCGCGCTCGCGACGAACGCGGGGAGGTGGTCAGTGTCGAGCGGCTCGAGGGCGGCATCGTGGAGTTGACGGTGCGCGTCCCCCACCTCGCGGCGGACGCTCGTCCCGGGGAGTTCGCTCAGCTGCGCTGCGCTGCGGGCATCGTGCCCCTGCTCCGCCGGCCGATGAGCGTCGCGTGGATCGAGGACGATTGCTGCAGCTTCGTCTTCGAGGTGGTGGGCGAGGGGACGGCGCGCCTGGCGGCCTTGCGCGGCGGTGACCGCCTGGATGTGCTCGGCCCGCTCGGCGCCGGCTTCACGCTGCCGCGCGCCGGTGGCACCCTGCTCTGCGTCAGCGGGGGACTGGGGTGCGCCCCCTTTCCTCTGCTGGCAAGCCGCGCGGTGGCCGCGGGGGCACGCCGCGTGGTGGTGCTCAGCGGCGCCGCCACGGCGGCGCGGCTCTATCCCGCCGCCCGCTTCGCTCGCGGCGCGGCGCGTGTCGAGGTCAGGGAAGCCACCGACGATGGGAGTCGGGGGCACTACGGCCGCGTCACGGAGATGGTCCTCGACGCACTCGCTGAGGCTCCTGACGTCCTGGCCGCCTGTGGTCCGAATCCCATGCTGGCCACGCTCGCCGGAGTCCTGGAGCGCGCCGCGGACCCACCCCGCCTCTGCGAGGCCAGTCTGGAGGCGCCGATGGGGTGCGGCTTCGGCACGTGCCTGGGCTGTGCGCTTCCGGTGCGCGCGGATGGCGCGGCCGCGGAGCCGGCCTGGGCGCTCTGCTGCCGCGACGGCCCCGTCATGGCGATGGAGCGCGTCGACTGGGCGGCGCTGCGCGCCCTCCCTCCCGCTTCGGTGGCATGACCATCGAGGCTACCGACGCGCTCACGCTTCCCGCCGGCGCGGAACCGGCCCTCGACCTGCGCGTCGATCTGGGCAGAGCGCTGGTGCTGCCCAACCCGATCGGCGTCGCCAGCGGCACCTTCGGCTACGGGTTCGAGTTCGCGCACCTCATCGACATCCATCGCCTGGGCTGTATCTGGACCAAGGGCACCACCCTGCACCCGCGCGCCGGCAACGCCCCGCCGCGTGTCGCCGAGACCGCCGGCGGGATGCTCAACAGCATCGGGCTGCAGAACCCCGGCGTCGAGCATGTCGCGGCCAGCTACGCGGCCCGGTTCGCTGCGTGGCGCGTGCCGGTGGTCGTCAACGTGGCTGCGGGCGATGTCGCCGAATACGTGGCGGTGGTGCGCCGGCTCGAGGGCGTGGCCGGCGTCGCCGGCATCGAGCTCAACATCTCCTGTCCCAACATCGCCCACGGCCTCGACTTCGGCCGCGAACCTGCCGCCGCGGCCCGGGTGGTCGAAGCGGTGCGGGCGGCCACTTCGCTGTCGCTGACGGTCAAGCTGAGCCCCAACGTCACCGACATCGCGGCGGTGGCCGCAGCGGTCGAGTCCGCTGGCGCCGACGCGGTGAGCGCCGTGAACACCTACGTGGGCATGAAGGTGCACCTCGGTATCCGCGGGCCCGTGCTGCCGCGCGGCACCGGCGGGCTCAGCGGGCCGGCCATCAAGCCGCTCGCCCTGGCGGCGGTCGCCGCGGTGCGCGCCGCCGTGCGCATCCCCGTGGTCGGCGTGGGTGGCATCCGCAGCGCCGAGGATGCGCTGGAGTTCTTCGTCGCCGGCGCCGCCGCCGTGCAGGTGGGCACGGCCAGCTTTGCCGACCCCGGGGCGGCGCTCGCAGTTCTCGACGGGGTCGTCGCCTACGCGCGCCGTGAGGGGCTGCAGCGGCTCACCGAGCTGCGCTGGAGCCCTCCGCCGGCGGGCGACTGACCGGGGCGCCCCTACAATCGGGCGGCGCGCCCCCTTAGCTCATCGGTAGAGCAGCCGGCTTTTAACCGGTTGAGGGAGGTTCGATTCCTCCAGGGGGCAGCGTGGTGATCCAGAACGTGGAGGCTTCCGAGGCGCAGGCGGCGGATCTCCATGAGCGGGATTGGGGCCGCATCCTGGGTGAGAAGTGAACGCCCATGGTCGCGAGCTGCTCGCGGCGCATTTCACCCCGAGGGGCGTGCCGAATCACAGAAACGAAGCAGCTGCCAGTGTGCGCCCGACTAGGTGACGCCGCTCAGCCAGGGGCCGGTGCCAGGCGAACGGGCTCCGGAACCGGGCGTACCAGCATTGTGATGCTCGCCACCAGCACCCACAGCGGTAGCGCGAGGAAGGGGAAGAACGCAACGGAGAAGAGCAGCAGCGCCGCGGCCACAAAAGCGAGGATCGAAAGCCAACCAGGGAGGACGCCGAGTCGCCGACCGTCCAGCCCGGCAGCGGCGAGGAAGACAGCGGCTGCGATGGCTCCCGGGACAAGCAGAATGGGGAAGCCGAGTTGGGGGAGGTTGCGGAGGAGATCGCCGCTAGGTACCGGGTTTCCACCGAAGGCGATATCGCCGGCGAGCCATCCCCAAGCCGCCCCGGCGAGCCCGAGGAGCGTACAGAACACCGCCGCGCTGGCGACCAGGGCAGTCGCCGAGCCGCCTGCTGCCCGTACCCGCACGACAAGGCAGCCGGCGAAGGCAGCGAAGGCGAGGGATGCGAGTATGACCAGGTACATACCGACCAGGATCTGTGCGCGGTTGCCCGAATCGCTGTAGTAGCTGACAAACTTCGACGCAGGATCCTTGTTGGTGTCGAGGTTGGTGGTGACCATCCCGAACCCCACCACGAGAAGTGGAACAAACAAGATCCCAGATACCGGCGCCCAGCGCGACTCCAACATGGCCATGGTCCCCCAAAGTGCGGCCTGCGCCTGTCATGCGCCAGCGCGACAGTACACCTGAGGATCGCGGTCCCACAACCCGAGACTTTGGGGCTCTCCATCGCAATGGTGCCCTCGCAGCGGCGCCGTGTGTGGCGCCGCCCGGACCGAGGTGCTGAGCCGAGGAGCTGAGCCGTTCGAAGCTGGCAAGGCTCGGGGCTTGACCTCGTGTCAGCTACGTTCTAGTATTCGCGTGATTACTTGAGGGCTGGGCGGGAGGCGCCGGAAAAGGCTATGCGGACAGTTGGACCCCGTTCAGAATCACGGCCCCAGGCGCCGATCGACGCCGAGCTGGTGGACCTGGGCCGCCGGCACGCTGCTGAGCACCATGCGGTCACGAGCCCCGCTGCAAAGGCAGACCTCTTCGACGGGTTTGCCCGCGTCGCCCAGGCGCTCGGCAGTGGGCGTCGCGTGGAGATCCTCGATATCCTCGCCAACGGCGAGCGCACTGTCGAGAGCCTGGCCAAAACGGTCGGCCTGACCGTCGCGAACACCAGCCAGCACCTGCAGATCCTCAGGCGGGCCGGTCTGGTCAGCGGACGTCGAGACGGAAACCATATCCGGTATGGGCTCGCCGGTGACGACGTGTTCTCCCTCTGGTCGACGCTGCGCTCTGTGGCGTCGACTAGGCTGGCCGAGATCGAGCGGCTGGCCGCGGCGTACCTGGGAGACCGAGAGACCCTCGAGCCGGTCACTCGCGATGAGCTGTTTCGCCGCCTGCGTGAGAAACCGGCGCCCATCGTGCTCGACGTCCGTCCCGCGGAGGAGTACCAGAGCGCGCACGTCGCCGGTGCGGTGTCCATCCCGCTCGCCGAGCTGCGCAAGCGGCTGCGAGACGTTCCCAAGGAGCGGGAGATCGTCGCCTACTGCCGAGGCCCGTACTGCGTCTATGCGCACGAGGCAGTCCGACTGCTGCGATCCCGCGGATACAGCGCGCGTCGCCTTCAAGACGGGCTGCCCGAGTGGGCTGCCGCCGGCCTGCCGCTCGGGCGCGGTGCTGGGGTCGCTCGGGGATCACGTGCGGCAGGCATGGCGACCGCGCAGGAGGCGACATGACCGACATCCTCGACCTGGTCGACGTCGATCGGCTTCGGGCCGAGGTGCAGACGAAGTATCGCGAGGTCGCCGACGCCCCGACAGCCGAGTATCACTTCCACACCGGCCGCCAGCACGCCCTGCGGCTGGGGTATCGGGCCGCGCCGCTTGACCAGCTTCCCGAGGAAGCCTGCGAGGCGTTCGCCGGCGTGGCCAATCCCTTCCACTGGGGTCCGCCCCAACCCTCCGCGGGGCCGGTCTCGTCGATGTCGAGCTCGGGCCGCCCGTCGACACCTTCGCGAACGCCGGTGGTGAGGAGCAGGCGCGACGCTTCGGCACGTACGGGTACCCGATTCGAGCGCGTCGGCCGGCTTGATGGACGGTGGACCACTCCCGTCCGCGCAGACCTTGGCCGGCGACCCGAGCCCTGCTGATCCGGTCGCCGGGAACCGCCTCTTCGCTTGGACATGACCGCCCTGGCGGCACCGACCCCGGTTCGCCTCGGGATTCGTGCCAACCTTGCCCAGTTCTCGCTGCTCGTCGGCGTCAACGCCCTCGTCGGCGGGATGATCGGGCAGGAGCGCACCGTCCTCCCGCTGCTCGGCGAGCGCGTCTTCCATCTGCAGGCCTTCACCACCGCGCTCACCTTCATCCTCGCCTTCGGGGCGGTGAAGGCGGCGACGAACTTCGTCGCGGGGACGCTGTCCGATCGCTACGGCCGCAAGCCGGTCCTCGTCAGCGGATGGATCATCGGCCTGCCGGTGCCGCTGCTTCTGATCTGGGCCCCGTCCTGGGGCTGGGTCGTCTTCGCCAACGTCCTGCTCGGCATCAACCAGGGCCTGACCTGGTCCACGACCGTCATCATGAAGATCGACCTGGCCGGGCCGGAGCGCCGCGGTCTCGCCATGGGGCTCAACGAAGCGGCAGGCTACGGCGCCGTGGCGGCAACGGCGCTGGCCACGGGCTTCATCGCCGAACAGTATGGGTTGCGCCCCGCGCCGTTCCTCCTGGGGATCGCCTATGCGGGACTCGGGCTTGGGCTGTCGACGCTGTTCGTCCGCGAGACGCGTGGCCATGTGCGGCTGGAGGCAGCGCAGCACGTCGACTCGCCAGGCCTCGGGCAGGGTCTGTCGACGAAGGACGTGCTTCTGCTGACCAGCTTCAAGGAGCCCGCTCTGTCGGCGGCGAGCCAGGCGGGCATGGTGAACAACCTCAACGACGGCGTTGCCTGGGGACTGTTCCCCATCCTGTTCGCCCGCGGTGGGTTGTCGATTGCCGCCATCGGAACGCTCGCCGCCCTCTATCCCGCGGTGTGGGGACTTGGGCAGCTTGTCACTGGTGCGCTCTCCGATCGCGTTGGTCGCAAATGGCTCATCGCCTCAGGGATGTGGCTGCAGTCCGCCGCGATCGGCCTCATCGCGGCGACTCAAGGGTTCACGCCATGGGCGTGCGGGGCCGTGCTCCTCGGCGCCGGGACGGCGATGGTGTACCCGACCCTGCTGGCGGTCATCGGCGATGTCGCTCATCCCGCCTGGCGAGGGTCGGCGGTCGGTGTCTACCGGCTGTGGCGCGACGGTGGCTTCGCAGTGGGGGCGTTGCTGGCCGGCGTCGTGGCGGACCTGTTCGGCCTCGAGGCGGCGATCTGGGTCGTCGCCGTGATCACCGCCGCATCGGGGGTCGTCGTCGCGCTGCGCATGTATGAAACCCGAGGCGCCGCAGCACGGCTGCGAGCAGGGTCGCGAGCTGCGATGGATGCGATGTGATGCCAACCAAAATCGAAGGCGAGGCCACCCGTCGATTCGGTGAGCGCTACCGGGTCGAGGCGTCGATCGCCGTCGACCTCGAGCGGGCCGTGCTGGGCAGTGACTACGGCGCGAACGGGTATACCACCGTAGCGCAGGCGGATACGCTTGCCGCCGTCCTCGCCCTGCGGGAAGGCCACCGGCTGCTCGACATCGGCGCGGGCTGCGGCTGGCCCGGCCTCTACCTGGCGAAGACGGCAGGCTGCGATGTCGTTGTGACAGATCTGCCGATGGAGGGATTGCGGCGGGCACGCCGGCGGTCCCGGGACGACTGCCTGACTCTGAGATCGGGTGCGGTTCTTGCGTCAGCGCGCCGCCTTCCCTTCAGGGCGGAGAGCTTCGACGCCATCGTCCACACCGATGTGCTGTGTTGAATACCGGCCAAGCTCTCCGTGCTGAGAGCCTGCCGGCGACTGCTCCGCCCCGATGGGCGAACGGCGTTCTTCACGATATCGATTGCTCCCGGCGTGTCGCCACAGGATCATCGTCAGGCCGTGCGCGCCGGGCCGCCCGCGGTACCTATGCGCGGTGACCACCAGACCATGCTCCACTCCGCGGGCTTCACGATGAGCGAGGAGATCGACGTCACACCGGACTATTTGAGCACTGTCCGCGCATGGTTCAGGGAAGCGTCTGCCCGAGCTGACGAGCTGAGGGCGGTCCAAGGGAACCGAGTGTTTGAGGACCGCCAACGCGATCATCAGCTGCATGCTGCTGCCATTGAACGCGGCCTGCTGCGCCGGTCACTCTTCGTAGCATACGGGCACGGCGACGGCGCCCATGCAGGTCGATCCAGCTAGCTCAGAGTGCTGCTGACGACGTGGTGCCGCCACCAGCGCGACCGCACGACACGCACGTGAGCGAGTCAGCCGCCAGCCGCGAAGACGTCGAACATGGTGTGGAGAACCATCGGGCCGTCGCCCGCCGCGACCAGGTCGACGGTCACGAGTTCGCCGCGCGTCACCGTGCCGCGGAACCAGCCACAGCACTCAGCCTCCAGGGCGACCAGATCGCGAACGCGGTCCTCGGCAGCGGGGCGGAGCCGAAGCCGGACACCGTCGGGTCGCCGCTCATAGGAGACGAGCCAGGTGGCCAGCATCGCCCGCCAGGCACCCTCGCGGTCGGCGAACGCAGCGGGAGACAGCGTGCAGGCGATCGGGGGTGGTTCGTCCATGCACGCTCATTGTCGCCCCCGGTCGTCGGAGAGGAACGGTGACGCTCGAAGAAGGTCCGCCGAGGAGCCGCGTCAGTCAGCCGGCGACCACAACTTCCCGCGGCGCGTCGACCGGGCTCCGTTTGTCAGCCGGCGGGAATCGCCGCCACAGGACGACCAGCAGAGGCACGGCCACGACGAGCAGGCCGATCGACGTCCACTGCGACTGCTTGAGACCCCAGAGCACCGCCGGTTCGCTCTCGCGCAACGCGAAGATGACCATGTGACTGGCCGCATACGCGGCCACGAAGGTGATCCCGAGGACGCCGGGGCGAACCCCGCGGCGCAGCAGGACGATGAGCAGCAGGCCGATGAGCAGCGTGCCGATGATCTCGTAGACAGCGGCCGGCTGATACGCGGGGCAGACCCCGTTGGGATCGCAGAGGTGGAAACCGGGTTGGAGGACTGCGTTGGGATTGGTATACGCCGTCGCCCACGGGAGCGAACTCTGACTGCCGAGGATGTCACCGTTGATGATGTTGCCGATGCGGCCGATCGGCTGACCCAGCACGGCGAACAGCGCGGCGGCGTCGATGAGGAGCCAGTACGACACACGATGGCGTCGGGCAAGCAGAACCATGGCGGTGAAGACGGCAAGGATGGCGCCGAAGAAGTCCATGCCGCCGTTCCAGACCGCGATGACGTCGATGGGGTTGTGGATGAGGCCAGTGTTCTGCACGTCGTAGTACAGACGAGCACCGATCAGCCCAACCACAATCGCTGCGAAGAGGATGCGGTCGATGACCGCTTGGGAAACGCCCCGAGACGTCAGATACGGAGAGGCGGCGTAGCGCCAAGCCGCCCAGAAGGCGACGGCGTAGCAGACGCCATACCAGTGGATGGCCAGGCCGCCGATATGGACCACGGGGTCGATCCCGATGTGGATGATGGCCTGGTGCGCGGTCATTGCCACAGTCTGCTCGACCCGACGCACTCTGCGTGGTCCGCCACTGGTGCGGAGCCCGCCGGCGCCATCGCGACATGGCTCCGTCGACCGACCCCACCAGGGGTGGGGATCAGAGCGGTGGCGATCCGCGGCGCCCCGCGTCGGGGGTGGCCGCGATGGCGAGCCCGAGCACCCCAGCCAGGGCGGCGCAGATGACCAGGAGCGTCCACCAGATCGCTCCCGGTGACTGGATCGCCGGCAGCTCATAGGACAGCATCCCCCGGTCGGTCGCCGCCAACAGCCGGCCGTCCACGGCCAGCACGCGCCAGATCGTCCCGTTGGCGCGCAGGCCCGGCCACGTCGATGCCCAGCTCTTGGCGGCGTCGTCGCTCACGGCAACCCCCTCGAGCATGGTCGCGGCATAGGCCACGCGTGCCGGAGTCGCCGTGACGCTGACGACGTGAATGGTCCCGTTCCCGGTGTCGTGGCCGTGACGGGGCAGCCCGGCGCTGACGTCCTTCCATGTGTGCCCGTCGTAGGCGCGCAGTCCGTCGCCCATCGAACTCGCCAGCAGGCGCCCGTCCGGCGTGCTGTCGAACGTGACGACGAACCGCTGCCCGTTGCTCGTCTCCCACCGCGCACCACTCCAGCGATAGACGGCGTCGACATCGGCGGCGAACACAGCCCCGCGGAAGTAGGCGACCGCCCATGTCGTCGACGGCTGGGACAGACCGCCATTCTCGAGCGTCCAGTGCTGACCGCCATCGTGCGAGACGAAGAATCCGTCAATGGAGCTCGCCCATACGGTGGCCGGATCCCCCGGATCGACTGCGATGCCGTGAACCTCCCGGCTGGGGAAGGGCAGCTGCCGGTACGGACCGTGCACGTCGGCGCTGGTGAAGAGGCCCCGGCTGGTCCCGACATAGGCGGCCATCGGCCCTGTGGGGAGGGTCAGACCGAGGACGGTGTCGGCCGCAGAGAACCCCGGGATCGCGTCCCAGCGCTGCCCTGCTGCCGCGCGGACGTAGAGACCTTCGCCGCCGGCGACGATCCATCGCCCGTCCGGGGTCTTCTCCATCCTGTCGAGGAAGGCGGGGGGGCCGTCGGCGATCCAGGCGTTCCCGGCGCCGTTCTGGGTGAGCGGCGCGAGGGCGCGCGGCGCCAGGACCGGCATGAGCACGCCGGCGACGAGCACCACCGCCCCCAGGAACAACCGTCGCGGGCGGGAGCCCTGACCCGGGCCCCGGATCAGGGGCACGAGCAGGCGGCGGTAATGCCATGCGTGCCACGCCGTCGGCACGGCCGCCCAGACCGCGGTGATCAAGTGGATGTTGACGAGGGCAGTGCGGACGTTCCCCGGCCAGCGCGGCAGCAGGATTACCCCGCTGAGGAGAACGGCGGCATAGGCGACGCCAAGGCTGGCGGAGACCCAGCGATGCCAGAGCTCAGGAAGGCCCACGCCGCTGACAGCGCGGCGGGCGCCCACCCGCCACACCTTCGCGACGAGCACAACGACCGCCACAAGGCCGAGGTAGACGTGGCTGCCGTCGACGACGTCGAGGGGCACAGGCGAGCTCGCTCCAGACCGCACCAGGAGGTAGGGGAGACCGGTCACGTTGGCGAGCACCACGAGCAGAACCAGAGCGGCGCCCAGGGAGGGGATGAGCAGCCGTCGCGG
>DATDHG010000154.1:0-5650 GCA_036521675.1 Candidatus Dormiibacterota bacterium | reverse complement strand
GCGCGGTTGCGCGTCTCCACCGCCTCCGCCCGCTTGCGGTCCTCGTCGGCGTGGGCCTCGGCCTCTTTGACCATCCGCTCCACCTCTTCCTTCTGAAGGGTGGTCGAGCCCGTGATCGTGACCCGGTTCTCCTTGCCGGTGCCGCGATCCTTGGCGTGCACGCTGAGGATGCCGTTGGCGTCGATGTCGAAGCTCACCTCGATCTGGGGCAGGCCGCGCGGCGCCGGGGGAATCCCGTCGAGCTGGAAGGTGCCGAGGATGCGGTTGTCGCGCGCCATCGGGCGCTCGCCCTGCAGGACGACGATCTCCACGCTCGACTGGTTGTCGGCGGCGGTGGAGAAGACCTGCGACTTGGCTGTGGGGATGGTGGTGTTGCGGTCGATGAGCTTGGTGTTGACCTCGCCCTCGGTCATGATCCCCAGCGACAGGGGCGTGACGTCGAGGAGGAGGACGTCCTTGACCTCGCCCTTGAGGACGCCCGCCTGGATGGCGGCGCCGACAGCGACCACCTCGTCGGGGTTGACGCCGCGGTGGGGCTCCTTGCCGGTGAGTTCCTTGACCAGCTCCTGGATGACCGGCATGCGCGTCGAACCGCCGACCAGGATGACCTCGTCGAGCTCGGCGGGCTTGATGGCCGCATCGGCCAGGGCGTCGGCGAAAGGCTTGCGGCAGCGCTCGGTGAGGTCGTCGGTGAGCTGCTCGAACTTGCTGCGTGAGACGCTGATGACCAGGTGCTTGGGCACGCCGTCGACGGCGGTGATGAAGGGCAGGTTGACCTCGGTCTCCTGCCGCGAGGACAGCTCCATCTTGGCCCGCTCGGCAGCCTCGGTGAGCCGCTGCAGCGCCTGGCGGTCCAGGCGCAGGTCGACGCCCTGGTCGCGCTTGAACTCGTCGGCCAGCCAGTCGACGACGCGGCGGTCGTAGTCGTCGCCGCCGAGGTGGGTGTCGCCGTTGGTCGACTTGACCTCGAAGACGCCCTCGCCGACCTCGAGCACGGAGACGTCAAAGGTGCCGCCGCCGAGGTCGAAGACGAGGATCTTCTCGTTCTCCTTCTTCTCCAGGCCATAGGCGAGGGACGCGGCGGTGGGCTCGTTGATGATGCGCAGCACGTTGAGCCCGGCGATCTGGCCGGCGTTCTTGGTGGCCTGGCGCTGGGCGTCGTTGAAGTAGGCGGGGACGGTGATGACGGCGTCGGCCACGGTCTCGCCCAGATAGGCCTCGGCGTCGGTCTTGAGCTTCTGGAGCACCATGGCCGAGATCTGCTCGGGGGTGTAGTGCTCGCCCTGGATATCGACCTCGACGCGGCCGTCCTTGCCGGCCACGACCTTGTAGGGGACCTGCTTGGCCTCGTTGGTGACCTCGTCCAGGCGGCGGCCCATGAAGCGCTTGATGGAGGAGACGGTGTTCTCCGGGTTGACGGCTGCCTGACGCCGGGCCAGCTGGCCCACCAGGCGCTCGCCGGTACGGGTGAAGGCGACCACCGAGGGCGTGGTCCGGCCGCCTTCGGCGTTGGGGATGACGACGGGCTCGCCGCCCTCCATCACCGACACGACGCTGTTGGTGGTGCCGAGATCGATGCCAACGGTCTTGGCCATGGAGTGGATGCCTCCGCAATCAGGGAATCAAACGAGTGTGGCGGCCATCCGAGGTGGCTTGGCGCATACCGCAGATACCGCGCCGACCCCGGATGCTAAACGCCCGGCGCCTGGGCCGGCGCGCCGCGGTAGGCTGCGCGCCGTGAGCCAGGACCCGACGCCCGCCGATCAGCTCCTGGCGCTGCGCCGCCGCGCCGACGAGGACTTCCTGTCGCCGCCCGCGCTCCACGAGCAGGGCCGTCACAGCGCGGACGTGGCCGAGCTCGGACTGCGCGTCAGCATCACCCGCTCCCGCTATCCCAATCGGGCCGGCGGCCGCGACCTGTACGCCGTGACCGTCTCGCGGATCCAGGTCGACGGGCCGCCTGATGAGGCGGCGGTGCGGTACGCGCTGATGGCGGCCTTTGGCGAGGGGGCTGAGACGGCGGAGCCACGTCCCGCGGGCGGCGCTGTGCGGCTCTTCCGGGTGCCGGCCGACGCGGTGAGCGACTGAGCCGCGCCCGGCTCGGACTCAGCGGGCTGTAGTGGCCATCACGCGGTCGCCCTCGAGGTTGGCGACCACCTCGTAGACGCTGACCCGCGGCTCACCGAAGCGCGTCCGCGCCCCGGTGAAGATGTCGGAGGCGAGGAAGTCGTCGAGGGCCTCGCGGCTGTCGAACACGTAGTTGCCGCCATAGGTGCGGGTCGCGGGATCGATGACGAACGCCTTGGAATGGAGCCCGCGCAGGCCGACGTAGAGTTGGGCGCGCTCGCGCATGAGATCCCGCACCGCGTCCCAGTCGGTGTCCTCGGGAAGCGTGAAGTGGATGGTGGCGGCGATCACAGCGCCCAGCCTACGCCACCGTGGCGACGTGTGGATGGGCCATGCTGGGCTTCACATCGATGTGCACGATCCTCGTCGCGTGGCGCTGTGTCCCCGGGGCGCCGCTGCTGATCGCCGCCAACCGCGACGAGCTGCTCGACCGCCCCACCGCACCGGCGGGGGTGCTCCTCGAGGGGCCGCCCCGCGTGGCCGGCGGCCGCGACCTGGCCGCCGGCGGCACCTGGATGGCGGTGGCCGCCGACGGTCGCGTCACCGCGGTGACCAACCGGCACGTCGGCGAGCGCGACCCCTCACGGCGCTCGCGCGGGGAACTGCCCCTGGCGCTGCTGGCGGCGGCGGATCCCGTGGCGTGCCTCGACGCCCTCGACGCGGCCGCGTACAACCCCGCCAACGTGCTGCTGGCAGCGCCGGACGTGCTGGTCGTGCGCCATCTCGTGGCTGACGGCGACGGGCCGCTGTGGCTGGGGCCGGGGCCGCACGTGCTCACGACCGTCGACGTGGACGACTCGGAGAACCCCAAGGCGCAGCGGCTCGGGAAGTTGCTGAGGACGGCGGTGGAGGCGGTGCCCGACGCCTCGACCGCGTTGCGGCGCATGGAGGCGCTGCTCGCCGATCACGGACCGGACGGCGATCGCGGGCCTGACGCCGCCTGCGTCCACCTCGAGCGCTACGGGACGCGCTCGTCGACATCGGCGCTCGTCGATGACGGCGGGAGTGTCACGTATCGCGTCGCCGAGGGCACGCCGTGTACGACGCCTTTCGAGGACGCCGGGGGGCTGCTCGCCCCGGGTGGCCGGCGCAGCGCCGCAGGGGGGTAGCTGCTCGGGCGGTGGCGGTGCCCGCGGTGCCGCTCGCTGCCCAGCCCCCGGGAACCGCACCGCCGGTCGGCGCGTCTGTCACAGCAAGGCGCGATCGTCGTTGTTCGGTCATGATCGCCGCCGCCGCTCTGCGCAGCTGGGAGCTGGAGCGCATGTCCGACGTCCTGGCAGCTCGGGAGGCCCGGGTCATCGAGACGCCGCTGGAGTTCGAGGAGGTGTACCGACGCCACGCCTCGCCTCTCTATCGATACTGCCTCTCCCAGCTCGGCGATCCTCAGCTTGCCGAGGACGTGGCGGCCGACGCCTTCACCGCCGCCTTCGCCGCGTACCCGCGAGTCCGTCCAGATCCGGCGGGGGTGCGTGCCTGGCTCTTCCGGATCGCGCGCAACGCGGCGATCGACCAACGCCGCCGGGGGTTCCGCGGCCGGCGCGCCTCGGCGCTGCTGGCCGCGGGCTCGGCTGAGGCGGCCAGTGTCGAGACGCGGGCGGAGCTGCGGGGCGATCTCCGGGCGGTGGTGACGGCGGTGGCTGCGCTGTCCCGCAGGGAGCGCCAGCTGGTGGGCCTGCGGATCGCCGCGGGGCTGCCGTACGGCGAGGTGGGGGCGGTGATGGGGATGAGCGAGGCATCAGCCCGGCAGGCCACACACCGCGCGCTGGCGAAAGTGCGCGCCTGGGTCACGGGGGAGGCGTGACGTGACCGATGAGATGCGCTCCCCGGACGAGCAGGAGTATGCGGAGCTTTTTGCGTCGGTCGACGCGCCGCCGACGATGCGCCGCTGGGGCGCGGCCGGCGGGCGCGTCGGGCGGCCAGCGGCGTGGTCGCCGCGATGGTCCCGGCTCGACCTCCGGGGACGCTACGTTCCCATCGCGGTGGCGGGTGTCATCTCGCTGCTGGTCGGGAGTGCCGGCGCCGCCATCGGGCTGCACGCACGGCTGAGCGGCGGCGCCGCCGCGGCGACTCCCGGGACGCCAAGCGCCCGCTCCGGCGCCGCCATGGCCTACGATCCTGCCGACCACCTGACCCTGCTGTTCGGAGGCCAGGGGGTGGATGGCAGCAACCTCGGCGACACGTGGGCCTGGGACGGTTCGTCGTGGGCGCAGCTTCACCCCGCCACCTCGCCACCGGCACGGACGCGGGCACAGATGGCCTGGGACGCGGACCGCGGTCGTATGGTGCTCTTCGGCGGTGACGCAGAGGGCCGCCTGGTTCCGCTGCCCGCGATCGCTTGCACGCCGCAGCAGCAGTGCCCGTTCTCGGCGTTGCCGGCGCTCAGCCCGCTGACCGACACGTGGACCTGGGACGGGAGCACATGGCGGCAGGCGCACCCGGCGCACCACCCGATATACGGGTTCGCACAGGGGATGGTCGACGATCCGGCGAGCCACCAGGTGGTCCTCCTCGGCACCGGCCCGTCCCTGCTGGAGGCCGGCGATGGGTCGCCGGCAGCGGTTCCCAATCCGCGTGCGGGCGGGTGCGGCGCCAGCCAGTGCAGCGTCTCCTGCTCCAGCTGGAGCTCGTCCGGACCGGGTGGCAGCGCCTCCGGTGGCGGCGCTTGCACCGGCGCGCCTGCGTTCGCGTGCCCAACTCCCTACCCCGCAGGGGCCGGCCAGTGCACGTCCTTCACGGTGTCGGCGAGCGGCCCTGCCGCCGCCCCGAGCCCGCCGGCATGCCCGCCGCCGGCGACCGCCCCAAATGGGGCGACCACTGGGTGCAGCGGGCCTCTTGCAATCGGGGGCGCGGGCCAGGCGGGGGCCGCCGGTGGCTCGCAGGCGCCGGCGCCTGCGCCGCAACTGTTCCCATGCGCCAAAGTGGGCACGTCGGCCGGTGGATGCCCGCAGTCTGTGACCGCGCCGACGTTCGGCTGGAACGGGTCGGATTGGAGCACGCTGACGCCACTGCCGTTTGGTAGCACCCACGTCGCTCGGGATCCACAGTCTGGCCGGCCGCTCGCCCTCACGGAGAATTGGGGCGTCACCTGCCCTGCGAGCGCGGCGGCGGGTGCTGTCGGCAATGACGCTGCCTCGCTCTGCCTGGCCTGCCCACCGGATGTCGAGTGTGCGTTGGCAGGGAGCAGCCGCAGCCCCTCGGTGGGCGCGGCGTCCTCGAGCGGTTCCAGCAAGCTGTGCCCCTTGGTAGGCTGCCCCGGCGGGACGTTCACTTTCAGCCTTGAGCAGTCGCGCTTCGACGGATCGTGGCGCAGCACCACCATGGCGGGCCCGTTGTCACAGGCCGTGAACACAGGCGGTGGCGTGCTCAGCGGTCTGTCCGGCGATGCATCGGACGCCAGCGTTGTGGCCATCATCAGCGATAAGCAGTCCGCTCAGACCTGGCGGTTCGACGGTCATCAGTGGTCGCGGGTCGCAGCGGCCAGGACGCCGTATCTTCTCGATGCATCGATCGCAGAAGACCCGCA
>DATDHG010000153.1:0-17278 GCA_036521675.1 Candidatus Dormiibacterota bacterium | reverse complement strand
ACAACGGCGGGCCGTCGGATGCCGCGGCGCCGGTCACCGTGACCGACACCCTGCCGGTCGGCTTGAGCTTCGTCTCCGCCACCGGTACCGGCTGGACGTGCAGCGCGGTCCTGGCAGTGGTCACCTGTACGCACGCCGCAGCGCTCGTCGCCGGGACCGACGCGGCCCCGATCACGCTGACCGTGAGCGTGGCGAGCAGCGTGCTCCCCCAGGTGCTGGTGAACTCCGCCACCGTGAAGTCACCGACGGCGGATCCCAACAATGACAACAACACCGCCACCGATCCGACCCAGGTGGTGACCAGCGCCGACATCAGCATCGTCAAGTCCCACACGGGGAGCTTCACCGCCGGGAGCCAGGGCACCTACACGCTGCAGGTGCACAACGCGGGGCCGTCCGACGCGGCGGCGCCGGTGACGGTCACCGACCCGCTCCCGGCGGGGATGAGCTTCGTCAGTGGCACCGGCACGGGTTGGAGCTGCGGCGCCGCCGCAAACGTCGTCACCTGCACGCTCGCAACCAGCCTGCCCAGCGGTGGCAACGCGCCGATAACGCTGATTGTGGCGGTGGCCTCCGGCGTGACGGGCTCGCTCACCAACTCCGCCAGCGTTACCAGCCCCACTTCGGACCCCAATCCGAACAACAACCACAGCACCGATACCACGGCGATCACCACCAGCGCGGACATCAGCATCGTCAAGACGCACCTCGGGTCCTTCACCGCCGGGACCCAGGGTGACTACACCCTGCAGGTTCACAACGCCGGGCCTTCGGACGCCGCCCTCCCACTCACCGTCACGGACAACCTCCCGACCGGGATGACGTACGTGAACGCGACCGGAACCGACTGGACCTGCGGGGCGGTGCTGCAGACGGTCACCTGCCACGCGCTCGTGCCGCTCCATGCCGGGGCCGACGCGACGCCGATCATCCTCACGGTCGCGATCTCCGCGTCTCAGCCTCCGGGAACGCTGGTCAACCACGCCTCTGTGGTTTCGGCCACCACTGATCCCAACCCTGGGAACAACAGCAGTGAGGACCGGACCACAATCGTGACGAGCGCCGACCTGGTGATGAGCAAGCACCACTCCAACCCGCTGGTTGCCGGCATGCAGGCGACGTACGTCCTCAGTGCGCGCAACAACGGCCCCTCCGACGCTGCCGGACCACTGCAGATCGTCGACACCCTGCCCGCCGGAACCTCGTTCGTGTCCGCATCCGGTCCCGGCTGGACATGCGTCGACGCCTCCGCTGTGGTGACCTGCACCACTCCCGCAGGGCTCGCCCTGGGCGCGACCAGCAACGAGATCGACCTGACCGTGGCCATCGCCTCCAGCGTGACCGGCTCCATCGCCAACACCGCCACCGTCAGCAGCCCCACGCCCGACCCCGACCTGGCCAACAACACAGCCGTCGATGTGGGCGACGTGGCCGTGGTCGCCGACCTGATCCTGTCCAAGACCCACGGCCTGGATGCGGTGGTGGCCGGCACGCAGCTGACGTACACACTGGGCGTTCGCAACGAGGGGCCGTCGGATTCGGGCGCGCCGGTGGTGGTCACCGACACCCTGCCCAGCGGTGAGACCTTCGTGAGCGGCACGGGCGCCGGCTGGTCGTGCGCGGCGAGCGCTGCAGTCGTGACCTGCACCACCAGCGTGCCGGTTCCAGCGGGCGCCGACGCCCCGGCGCTGCAACTGACCGTTGCGGTCAGCCCGGGGGCCACGGGCACGCTCACGAACAACGCCTCGGTGAGCGGTCCGGCCACGGATCCCAACCCGGACAACAATCACGCAAGTGACCCGGTCACCGTGACCCAGCTGGCGGATCTCACGCTGACCAAGCAGCTCACCGGCACCCTCGTTGCCGGCGCCATCGCCGCGTACCTGCTCACCGTGGGCAACCTGGGGCCGTCTGACGCCGCCGGCCCCATCACCGTGATAGACCAGCTCCCCAACGGCCTGAGCTATGTCTCCTCGTCGGGTGGCAGCTGGAGCTGTACATCGAGCGGCCAGACGGTGACCTGTTCGCAGAGCAGCGGCCTTGCGGTCGGTGCTGAAAGCTCGCTGACGCTCACTGTGAAGGTGAGCGCAAGCGTGGGGACCAGCCTCACCAACCACGCGACGGTGACAAGCCCCACACCCGACCCCCTTCCCGACAACAATGTCGCCGCGGTCAACGCCGGCGTGGAAGCGGCCTCCGTCGGACCGGGCCCGCTGCCCCCGGACACCGGGCAGGCGTCAGCTCAACCCCGTTGGCGGGTGGGAATTCCCTTGGTGGTCCTCGGCATCCTCCTGGTCATGGTCGCCTGGGGCGGCCGGCGGCGCCGGCCCATCTGACCTGCGCTCGCGGAGCCGGGGGTCACGCCGGCCGCTCCCGCCGGACGAGCCACCTGTCGAAGACGTCAAGCCCCGCGGCAATGCCCATGAACAGCGCGGTGATCCAGACGCCGTTGACGATCACTCGCGGGTAGCCCAGCGCGCCGACATCCGCGAACGGGTATGGATAGAACCCGGTGATGGCGCCGCGGAACACTGCGAATACCATGTAGGTGGCGGGGAACAGCGCGGTGAGTTGCACGACCCGGGTCGACGTCATGCCCCGTGGTCCGAACATCAACCACCCGGCGATGGTGAGGATGGGGACCCCAGTGTGCAGGATCGTTTCGGCGACGAGCGCCCAGCTGTCGAGGTCGAGCAGGTGCGCGAGCGCCACGTGATAGACGAGGAACGTGACCGTGATCGCGGCCACCCCGATCAACCGCAGCGTGCAGAAGACAGTCGACGGGCGTTCGAGGTCGAGCGCCAGGAGCAGAGTGGTGACGCCGACGAGCACGTTGGACCAGACCGTGAAAAAGGCGAACACGTTGAGCCCGCGCAGGATCGCCGTGTCTGACGGAGCCCCGGGGCCGTTGGGACCGGTCGCCGAGACGGCCACCTGCGTGACCCACGCCGACAAGCACGGCCAGCGCGGTCGCGGCGAAGAACGCGCGGGCCCGCCGGGTGTCCACGGCGCCGCAGCCTAACGGGCGCCGGCAGGCTGGGTCAACGCGGATGCTCGGCCCAGCGCCTGCGTGGTGAGGTGGTGGAGCCGCGGGGATTCGAACCCCGGACCTCTGCCGTGCGAGGGCAGCGCTCTCCCAGCTGAGCTACGACCCCACGTCCTCCCTCGAGCGCCGAGTATACGCCCGCCCCGGGCGGCTCCCTGACGCCCCGCGCGCTACCAGTCCTGGCCGTCGGACTCCACGAAGTAGGTGCTGGTCGCGAGCTCCAGCAGCTCGTCGGACAGCTCGGCCGGCCGGCCCATGTAGCGGGCGGCGGCGAGGATGTGATTGAGCAGGTCGCGGGGATGGGCGCCGTGCAGGGCGCGGTTGTGCCGCTTGTAGTGGGAGTCCATCAGCCCCGCCACGACCTTGTCGTTGTACGCCACCCCCTCCTTGGCGCACACCCGGCGCCAGATGGCCTTGTAGTCATCGGCGGTGGGGTTGGGCACGAGCACCTTGAACCGCACCCGGCGCAGGAAGGCCTCGTCGATGAGGTCGTGGGGGCGCAGGTTGGTGCTCAGGATCAGCATGTTGGTGAAGGGCACCGCCACGCTGGTGCCGGCGCGCGCGATGTTGAGGTAGTCGACGCCCTTCTCCAGGGGGACGATGAGCCGGTTGAGGAGGTCGCGGGCGCCCATATGCTGCTGGCGCCCGAAGTCGTCGACCAGGAAGAGGCCGCCGTTGGCCTTGAGCTGGAGGCTGGCCTCGTAGAAGCCCAGCACGGGGTCGAAGCCGAGATCGAGCATGCGCGGCAGCAGCTCGCCGCCCACCTTGACCACCGGCCGCTCGGTCAACGTCCAGCGCCGGTCGTGGGCGGGCACGTTGCGCTCGACGGGGAGGTGGTGGATGGGGTCGAAGAAGCGGATCACCTCGCCGTGCACGTAGAGCGCCTTGGGCACGAACAGAGGCGGCCCCAGGATGCGAGCGCAGGCCTCGGCGATCGAGGTCTTGCCGTTCCCCGGGGGGCCGTAGAGGAAGACCGCCTGGCGGGCGTTGAGGGCGGGACCGAGCCGGTCGATGAACGTGTCCGGGAGGACCAGGCTGCTGAAGGCCTCACGGAGGGTGGCGCGGTCGAGCACTGCGTCGATCCGCGCCTGGTGCCGCGCCACGGTGTTGTAGACCTCGATGGTCACCGGGGCCGGCCCGGCGTACTGGTTGAGCTCGATGAGCTCGCGGGCGCGCTCGCGACCGGCGGTGTTGATCAGGAACTGCATACCCGCCACGATCGATTCACCGTCCGATCCCAGCCCGTTCATGCGGACCCCCGTGGAGCCGCAGTAGCCCTCGTCGGCGAGGAATTTGAGCGTGGTCTCGACCAGCGCGAAGGGCAGGCAGATGTGCTGGGCGATCTGCCGCCCCAGCATGCCCCCGTTGAAGTACATGACCTTCAGGACCAGGTCGCAGATGAAGCTGAAGGGGAGGCCGGTCTCCTCGACGCTGGTGGGCACCGGGGGGAAGGCGATGGGGGCGGCGGTGCTCGGCGCGGGTGCGGCGGGGGCGAGAACGGCCATGGGTGGCGGCATTGTGTCACCGCATTTGCGGGTGTGCGAGATCAACAGAACTCCGTCGCACCACCGTGATACGACCTTGGCGGCGAGATCGGCAGGCCGCGCCACCAGACCGCTTAACGCCCTGCAGCCCCAGTGATGGCAGACTCGCTCCATGGCAACGGTTCCCCTCGACGAGGGACCGCGCTCGCAAGGCCGGATCGGCCCCTTCTGGATCGAGGAGGGGATCGGCCTGGTCGTGGTCGGGGGGCTGATCATCATCGCCGTGGCGATCCTCTTCGGGATCGCCGTCGCCCTCCGTCCCACCTGACCAATCCGCCCGGCCGGCCGTAACGCTCGGCCGCCTGTTCCGTTCCACCCCCGAGGCCCCGAGGGGGAGGGAGCCGACCCCCAGCCCAGGAGATCATGGAGTTTCGCAACACCGCGCCCCGCGGTGGCTCGGGCGCCTCGCCTGGGTCGCGGCGTGGGAGCACCCCGTCGCGAGCTGAGAACGGGACGCGGCAGCGCCGCGTTCGAGCCGGACTGGTGGCGACGTCGCGCACCCGGGTGAGCCGGCGCCGCAGCCGCCGCCGGACGGCGGCCAAGCTGAGCCTCGTCGCCATCGCCCTCCTGGCGGCGATGGGCATGACCGGCACCGCGGTCGCCTACGGCCTCTACCAGAGCTACCGTTCGCAGCTCCCCGATGCGGCCACCCTGGCGGCCATGGAGCCGCCGCTGGACACCCACGTCTACGACGCCGCCGGCAGCCTCATCGCCACCTTCTACGGCGATCAGCGCCACGTGAACATCCCCCTCGATCAGATGTCGCGCTGGGTGCGGCTGGCCACCGTCGATGTCGAGGACCGGCGCTTCTACTCTGAGGGGTCGTGGGACCTGCAGCGCATCGTCAAGGCCGGCTACACCAACCTGCGGGGCGGCGCCCAGCAGGGCGCCTCCACGATCACCCAGCAGCTTGCCAAGATCAGCTTTCTGGGCTTCGGCTCACGCACCCTGGAGTACAAGGCCAAGCAGGTCATCCTCGGCATCGAGATCGAGAACAACTTCTCCAAGGACCAGATCCTGGCGATGTACCTGAATCGCATCGAGTACGGCAATCACTCTGTGGGGATCGAAACCGCCGCTGAGACCTACTTTCACAAGAGCGCCCACGACCTCGACCTCGCCGAGGCGGCGATGCTGGCCGGGCTCCCCAACAGCCCCACCTACCTCTATCCCCTGAACCACGCGCCCGGGCTCGAGGAGAACCCCGCCGCCAAGGACCGGCAGAAAGTGGTTCTGCAGGCCATGGTCAACAACGGCGACATCACCCAGGCCCAGGCTGTCGCAGCCGCCGCCGAGCCGCTCACCTTCCACTACGTCGGCGACAACGAGCCCGACCCCACCGACTTCACCGTGTACGTCCGGACCTGGCTGCAGGACCACTTCGGCGGCGCCTTCCTCAACCCGGGAGGTTGGGAGGTGCACACGACCCTCGACCCGCGCCGCCAGGCCATCGCCGAGCAGGCCGTCCGCAGCGGAGTTGCGGCCGTGAGCAGCAAGAACGCCCGCGACGGCGCACTGGTGTCGATGGACCCCCGCTCCGGGGAGATCGTCGCCATGGTGGGCGCCGCGGACCCGAACAACAAGGACATCGGCCAGTTCAACGCCAGCACCGCCGAGCTGCAGCCCGGGTCGACCATCAAGCTCTTCACCTACACGGCGGCGATCGCCACGCGCAAGCTCACCATGCACAGCCCCATCGTCGACCAGCGCACCGCTTTCAAGATCCCCGGCTCACCCGACTACGTGCCGACCAACTACGACCTCCGCTATCACGGCACCTGCCAGCTGATGCAATGCCTGGGCAACTCGTTCAACATCCCCGCCGTCAAGGTCGAGCAGAAGGTCGGGATCCCCTACATCACCGACCTGGAGATCGCCATGGGGTTGACCTCATTGGCGATTCCCGACAACCGGCCCGCCCCGTACCAGTGGTCGGCCACCCTCGGCGGCCTCACCCACGGCGTGGCGCCGCTGGAGCTGGCTGACGGCGCCGCCACCCTGGCCGACCTGGGCATCCACCACGACCCCGTCCCGGTCAAGTCGATCGTCGACCGCAACCACGGCAACGCCACGGTGTTCGTCGACGATCCCGCCACCTCCGGCGTGCGGGTAGTTCCCGCCAACGTGGCTTTCATCATGGACGAGATGACCAGCAACGACAACAACCGCGTGCGCGAGTTCGGCGCCAACGGTGACCTGACCCTCAAGGACCGCCGCGTCAGCGCCAAGACGGGAACCACGCAGGACTTCATCTCCAACTGGACGGTGGGCTTCACCCCCGACCTGGTGTCGGTGGTGTGGGTGGGCAACGCCCGGCAGTCATGCCTGAAGCCCGAGGACCGCGCCAAGCTCCTGCAGCTGATGAGGACCAAGGTGATCTACTCGGGCCAGAGCATCGACGACCCCTTCACACCCGGCGAGCTGGCGGCGTACGGCCTGCAGCCGATCAACAGTTCCTGCGGGCACCTGGTCGGCTCCACCGGCATCACGGGCGCGGCGCCCATCTGGAACGCGTACATGCGCCAGGCGCTGGGGCCGCCCGTGCCCTGGTTCACCAAGCCGCCCGACCTGCTCCAGGACGGGACTGGCGACAACGCCTACTACTACCTCCCCGGGACCGCCGCCGGCTACGACGAGAGCCACTGTTACCACTACGGCAAGGCGCCGGCGGCCGCCGACCCCTGCGTGTACGTGGGCAGCAGCCACTACGTGGCCCCGCCGGCGCCCGCGGCCACCCCTGCTCCCGCGGCGCCGACCGCCGCCCCGCCCGGGTACCAACCGCCGCCGACGCACTGATCCGAGCTGAGCGGGTTGCGCAGACCTCATCACGCGATCGCGCTCGAGAATGGCGGTCGCCGGATCCGCACGTAGACTGGCCGCGTGACCTCCGCGCCCAGCGCCGTCGCCCAGGAGGGGGCGCCTCAGCCCGGTCCTCCGGCCCTGGCACTGGTCGCCGCTCAGGCGCTGGTCACCCGTTACCGGCTGCGGCTGACCGACCCCGCCGACACCCGGCTGGGCGAGCTTGGCGGCGACCGGTACACACTCGGGCTGGCCGCATGGACGGGACGCCTCGCCGCCTTCGTCGGCTTCTACGAGCCGCCTGCCACGGATGCCCTGGGCGACCTGGAGAGGCGCGTCGAGGCCGCCGAGCGGTGGGCCACGCAGCGCCTCACCATGCAGGGGGTCGGGGGCGCCGAGAACGCTGCGGTCCTGCTCGTCGCGCTGGGACCCATCGCCGGCCGGATCGCGCCCCAGACCGCTGAGCCCCGGGTGCGGGTGGGCGCCGCCGCCGTCGACCAGGCGAGCGGTGAGGTCGCGATGCTTGCCCCACTGCCCCGCGAGCTGCCTCAGGCCGGCCAGCTCCGCGACTACGCGCGCGTCGCTCAGGATCCGGCCCGCATCCCCACCCTGGCGGCCGTCGATCTCGCCGAGCGGCAGACCGTGCAGGACGGGCGTGGCGCCCCCACCCGTCGCGCCCTCGACACCCGCCCGATCGCCACGTATGGGCTCATCGGCGCCTTCGCGACGGTGTTTGTCCTCGAGGAGCTGCTCAAGCACCGCTTCGACACCCCCTTCGGAATCAACGCCCTGGCTTTCTACGACGCCTTCGGCGCCCTCACCAATACGGGTGGGGCGGAGTGGTGGCGCTACGTGAGCAGCGCCTTCGTCCACGATGCCGGGGTGGGGGGAGGCGTGGGCATCCTGCACATCCTCGGCAACTCCCTGGGCATCTACCTGCTCGGCCGCCCGATCGAGCAGCTCTTCGGCCGGCTCGTGCTGGTCGCCACCTTCCTCATCACGGCCGTGGGCGGAAGCCTGTTCTGGGTGGCCAGCCATGCGCTCGGCATCGCCGGGCCAGGCATCGGCTACGGCGCCTCGGGCGGCGTCTTCGGACTGATCGGCTTCATTCTCATGCTCGGTCGTGTCCAGGGTCGCGACCTGCCAGTGGGCGTCGCCCACGCGCTCCGGCAGTACGCGCTGGGGCTGCTCATCTACAACGCGGTGATCCTGTTGGCCCTGGGTGGGGCCCTGGGCATCAACAACTTCGCCCATGCCGGAGGGCTGCTCACCGGCGTCGCCCTGGGCGCCTGGCTGCCGCCGCGGGCGGCCGTCGGCGGACGGGAGCTGCGCGTCTGGGAGCGGGGCGTTCTCCTCGCTGTGGTCGCGGCCGCCGGGGTGGCGCTGGTCGCCGCCGGGGTCCATCTCCACGACGCGCTCGATCAGCAGGCCGCCAGCCCCGCCCTGATCCCGCAGCAGTGACGGCGGGACGGCCCCGGCCGGGTCAGACCCGGGGCACGGAGACGTGGGCGCCGGCGTGCGGGCCCCAGAGGCCCTCGAGGTCGTAGAAGCTGCGCTCCCCGGGGAGGAAGATGTGCACGATCACGCTGTCGTAGTCGATGCATGCCCACGAAGCGTCGCGCAGACCCGCGGTACGCAACGGGCGCACGCCCTGCTCGCGGCAGCGTTCCTCGATGCTGTCGGCGATGGCCCGAACCTGGCGGTCGGTGTCGCCCTCGCAGACCACGAAGTAATCGGCGATGGTGGTCTTGGCGCGGACGTCGAGCACCACCACCTCCCTCGCCTTGCGGTCTCCAGCCGCATCGGCGGCCAGGCGGGCAAGGGTCTCGGACGTCATCTGCATACGATTATCCCACCTCGTCCGCAGGGTGACCGTCCCCAACGACATCGCCGCCACCCTCCACGTAGAGCCCGCGCTCCTCGATGAGCCGGGCGACTTCGGCAGGGACCAGGTCCAGCAGCGGCAGGCCGGCGGCGGCGCGGCGGCGCACCTCGGTCGCACTGATCGGTGGCGAGTTCACCAGGATGATGCGCAACCGAGCGCTGTCGAATCCCAGAGCCGCCGCTTCGTCGACGGTCAGCTCCCCGATCCCCTCCCGATTGACGACCACGAACCGGGTCCTCGCCAAGAGCTCGTCGAGGCGGTGCCACGTGCGGATCTCGCGCGCCGCGTCGGCGCCGAGCAGGAACCACTGCTCGACCTGAGGATGCAAGGCGGCGAGCTCAGCCACGGTGTCCGACGTATAGGAGGGTCCAGCGCGGCGCAGCTCGAGGTCGAGCACGCGCAGCCACGGCTGGCCGGCGGCGGCCGCCTGAAGCAGCGCCAGGCGGTCGGCGCCGCCCGCCACGGCCGCGGGGCGGTGCGGGGGTCGCCGCGCGGGGATCAGCCAGGCCTGGTCGGCATCCAGCTGCTCGCGCGCCTGGCCGGCGATGGCGAGATGGCCGAGGTGGACAGGATCGAACGTGCCCCCCACCAGCACGGCCCGGCGCGCCGCGGTCACGGCTGTGCTGGCTCGCCAGTGGCGGCATCGGGCACCCATTCGAACTCGACCTCGCCGATGCGCACCGTGTCCTCGGCGACCACCCCCGCCTGGCGCAGGGCGGTGTCGACGCCCATGGAACGCATGCGCTGCTGCAAGCGTCGCACCGCCTCCTCGTTGTCGAGGTCGGTCATGGCGGCAATGCGCTCGATCTCCTCGCCGCTCACGCGCCACGCCTCGCCTTCACGACTCAATGCGATGGCCTGCGGCCCCCCGCGCGGGCGGCTTCGATACACCCGGTAACTGCCAGAACTGGCTGCAACATGCGCGGTTGACAGGGCCCCGGCGGTCGCGTCCAGAGCGCGGCGCTGCAACACCAGCGCGCCGGCCGCCTCCAGAAGCGCGGCGCAGCCCTCGCCCGTGGCCGCGGCGACCAGGAGAGCCTCGGGCAGCTCGCCGTCACGCAGTTGCTCGGCGGCCTCGCGGCCGCCCCCAAGGTCGCACTTGTTGAGCACCACCAGGCGCGGACCGGCCGCGAGTTGGGGACTGAAAGCGGCGAGTTCCGACCCCACCACCGCGAGCGCGGCTCGCGCGTGCGCCACGCCGGCAGCGGCGTCCACGACGCAGAGCAGCACCCGGGTGCGTTCCAGGTGACGCAGGAAGTCGACACCAAGTCCGGCGCCCAGGTGGGCCCCTTCGAGGAGTCCGGGGACGTCGGCGATCACCACCGGGATCCCGCCCTCCAGCTCGGCGACGCCCAGGTTGGGCGACAGGGTGGTGAAGGGATAGGCGCCGATGCGCGGCCGGGCCCCGGTGAGCGCGGCCAGAAGCGTCGACTTGCCCGCGTTGGGCAGGCCGACCAGGCCGATGTCGGCGATCAGCTTCAACTCGACGTGGACGCGCCTGCCGGTCCCCGGGGCGCCCAGCTCGCCGATGCGCGGCGCCTGGCGCGTGGAGGTGGCGAAGCGGGCGTTGCCGCGGCCGCCACGCCCCCCCTCGGCGGCCACATGACGCTGACCCGGGACCACCAGGTCGGCGAGACGCTCACCGGTGGCGGCGTCGGTCACCACGGTGCCGAGGGGAACCCGCAGCAGCAGCTCGGCGGCATCGCGCCCGGCCTTCAGCGCGCCCGCACCGGGGCGTCCTGCAGCGGCGCGGAAGCTGCGTCGCTCGCGGAACTGGGTGAGGGCGGTGAGCTGGGGGTCGGCCTCGATGACGACGTCGCCTCCGCGCCCACCATCACCCCCGTCCGGGCCGCCCGCGGGGACGTGCTTCTCGCGGCGGAAGCTGACCGCCCCGCGACCGCCGGCGCCGGCGGCCAGGTCGAGGGTGACCTCGTCGAGGAAGCGGCCGGAGATCTAGGAGCCCGTCTCGGTAAGCCGCGGCTGATGCGCCGGCCGGGCCGCCGAGGTCAAGGAGGCGCACGAGCACCGCAGGGAGCGGATCGATAGATCCGCGACCGAGGAGCGCAGAAGCCGACGCCGAGATCGGCGAGTCCGGGTGGATGCAGCGGTCGTGTGCATTGCCGAGACGGGCTCCTAGCCGCCCGCCTCCGCGGCGGTGGGGACCCGAGCCACGGAGGCCAGGTCGCGGAGATCGTCGAGGCGGAGCACGGGCAGCTGGAGAACGTTCACCCGGGCCCGCTGTGGACCCGTGTGATCGAAATCGACGGTGCCGGTGACCAGCGCGTACAGGGTGTGGTCGCGGCCCACGCCGACGTTGCTGCCCGCCAGGAAACGCGTGCCGCGCTGGCGCACGAGGATGGTGCCCGCGAGCACCACCTGGCCGCTCTGCCGCTTGACGCCGAGCCGGCGGCCGGCGCTGTCGCGACCATTCCTGGAGCTTCCGCCCCCCTTCTTGTGGGCCATCCGACTACTCCTTCTCCTCACCGGCGCTCGCCGCCGGCTTGGGGGTGCGGCGCCGGCTCTCCGGGGCCTGGGCGCGGCCCGGCTCCGCGGCGGGCGCGCTCGTGGCGGCCGGCGCCGCGGCGGTCGGGCGCCTGCCGCGGGGCTTGGGCGTCGCCGGCGCCGGGGCGCTGCCGGGCAGAGGCTCGCCGGCGCCGAGCAGGGCCTCGACGCGCAGCTCGGTCAGTTCGCTGCGGTGGCCATGGGTCCGCCGGTGACGCTTCTTGGGCTTGTACGTGAAGACGCGCAACTTGGCGCCCCGCGGGTGGGCCACGACCCGGGCGGCCACGCGCGCCCCCTCCACCACGGGGGTGCCGACTGTCGTGGTGCCATCAGCCTCGACCAGGAGCACCGGCTCCAGGGCGATCACCGTCCCCACCTCGGCGCCGAGGCGGTCGATGAGCAGGCGGTCTCCCGGGGCCACCCGGTACTGGTGACCGCCCTGCCGCAGGATGGCGTACATCGGTGCTCCCTGGGCCGCACTGCCGCGCCGCCCATGTCCGGGCCGTGCCCGGTAGGGACCGCGCCGGTCCCCTTGTCAAATCTTCCAGACCGCCCGTGCCCGGGCCGCGGCGGGCAAGCCGAACGGACCAGTGCGCGACGGCTGAGAGTAGCACAGTGCCCGTTCAGATCCGAGGCGTGCCCCGGCGCCTTACCGAGACGGTTTGCTAATTGTTCTGGGGCGTGGGGGTGGGGGTGGGGACCGGCCCCGGGGACGGGGGCGCGACCGTCGGAACCGGTGTCGGTGGCGGCGGCTGGGTGGGGGGAGCGCTCGGCGCGCTGATGATCACTTTGGCGGCGTCCTTGACGCTCAGGATGGCCCCGTCCTGGTCGGTTAGCTGGGCGGTGGCCGTGAACGACCCCCCCGTGGCGAAGGCGGTGCTTCCCCGCAAGGTGATGATCAGGACCCCCGGGCCCACCTGGCTCTTGGCAGGGACGGTGAAGCCACCGTAGAAGACCAGCAGGGCCCCCGGGGTGGGATCGACGGGTTGGTCGCGGGCAGCGTTGCCCTGGATGGATTCGGTGCGGACGAAGGTGATGCCGGACGGCAGCGTGACCAGCACGCTCAGGTTGGCCGCCGGCCCGGTCCCGAAATTGTCGACGGTGACGCGGTAGAGCACGTCCTGGTCGCGGCGCAACTGCGTGGGGACGGCGCTCAGGTCGAGGCGCAGGTCGGGCGCCGGGTCGAGCTTGATGGCCACCCGCTGACCCACCACCTCACTGTCGACGGCGTCGCTCACGGCCCGGGAGGCGATGGCGAGCGCCCCGGGCGCGCCGCCCGCCCGGACTGTGAAGTGGATGATGATGTAGGCCACCCGCCGGGTACCGTCGGCGTTGAGGGTGGGCGGCGCCAGCCGCCACGAGCCCCACTCCGGCGACCGCGCCGCCTTGACGGGGTCGAGGTCCTGAACGCGGGTCGCGCCCAGGAAGTCCTTGTCGATCTGGGGGGTCGTGAGGTAGGCGAAGCCCGCGGGAAGATCGATGGCGGCCCGCACCCCCGTGGCCTCCCCGGGCCCTTGATTCTCGACGGTGAGCCTGTAGGCCAGCTGATCGCCGGGGCGGGCGCTGTCACCGCTGGCAGAGGCCAGGCTGACGCTGAGCTGGCTTGGCGTGGAGCCACACCCGGCCAGGGTGCCGGCCAGGACGACCAGGATCGGCAGCGCGACGACGCCGAGGAGCCGGCGGGCGTGCCGGCGCGCGAGAAGAGACCTCATGGACGCCTGGTGCAACGCCGCGCGGCCCCTTGCGGATACGGTCGCGTCAGACCCTTGCCGGGCGCATCGGCGACAGCGGGCGGCGCTGCTGCCGGGGCGCCAGCGGCATGTCGGCGGCGAGCGGCAGCGGCATCGGATAGCCGGCCTCGGTGAGCAGCCGCAGTGCGAGTGCCACGTCGAGACCGATCACGGTGTCGACCCGGCCGGTCACTCCCTCGACCCAGCCGGCGGCTCCCCCCTGGATGGCGTAGCCGCCCGCCTTGTCGAGGGGCTCGCCGCTGGCCACGTACATGTCGAGGTCGCCAGCGGGGATCTCGCGGAAACGCACCGTCGACCGGCTCACCCCCATCGCCTCGTGACCGCTCCCCGCGGCCACAGCACAGATGCCCGTGACGACCGAATGGCGGGTACCGGACAGCTCCAGGAGCATCTCGCGAGCTCGCGCGGGGGTGAGCGGCTTGCCGAGCAGCCCGGCCGGGCCGATGACCATCGTGTCGGCGGCGAGCACGAACGTGCCCTGCGGCTGGGTCGCCGCCACGCCTATGGCCTTGGCGCGGGCGATGAGCTGGGCGGCGAGGTCACTGCACATCCCGGGCGGCATCGTCATCTCGGCTGCGGTCGGTTCGGCGACGGCGAAGCGGACCCCGACCCGTGACAGCAACTCGCGGCGGCGGGGGCTGGTCGACGCGAGCACGATGCGCGTCATGCGACCGGGCGGCTCGTTTGCATGGGTACCTGTTGGCGGCGATGTGAGCGACGAGCAGGGCCCGACGGCTGCCCCCGAGTGCGGGGCGGTATGTCAAAGGGCGAGGCCCCCTGCCCACGCGAAGGAAGTCTACCAGTTGGGGGCCCCGATGGCGGGAGTTGGTTTGTCGGCCACGAGTTTCACCCGCGCCTAGGAGCCCGTCTCGGTATGCCGCGGCTGATGCGCCGGCCGGGCCGCCGAGGTCAAGGAGGTGCACGAGCACCGCAGGGAGCGGATCAGTAGATCCGTGACCGAGGAGCACAGAAGCCGACGCCGAGATCGGCGAGTCCGGGCGGATGCAGCGGTCGTGTGCCTTACCGAGACGGGCTCCTATCCCCCGAACAGGGCCAGCCCCACCGCGGCGAGGGCGGGGAGCAGAGCGGCGCCCCCGGCGCGCCGCGCCCACGGCCGCACCCGCGGGCGCAGGCCGAGGCCCACCAGCCCGGCGACCACGATCGCCAGGGCGGCCGCACCGACCCCCGCAAGCCGTCCCCGCCCTTCGGGGAAACCGATGGCCACCGCCAGCAGCGCGCAGAGCGCGGTCAGCCCCGCCGCAGGGATGGCCCGCTCCACGCCCCAGCGCTCGGTGTCATCTGTAGAGCCGGCGCCCGTCAGGGCCGGCCCCACGAGGACCAGGGCGAGCGCCGCCAGCAGACGCGCCACCCCCAGCCGCGCCCCCGGCAGGCCGGCCACCGTGGGAGCGCTGAGCGTCGAGCCGGCGGCGGCGAGCGCGAGCAGGGGCAGGCCGGCCGCGGCGGCGGCGGCGCTCCGCCAGGCGCCCCAGCGCGGCGCTGAGCCCAGACCGAGCGCCACCCCGGTCAGCATCAGCAGAGCCAGCAGGTTCGCCTCGGCGCCGCCGGGGTCGGGGATGAGCCGGCCGGGAGCTCCGGGCAGCGGCACCAGAGCCGCAGCCAGGGTGAGGGCCACCAGCCCGGCGATCTCTGCGGGCGTCAGCGCCGGCCACCGCCGGGCCCCGGCGCCGCGAGCGGCGGCGGACGCCGCCACCGCCAGGTAGAGGCCGCCCGGAAACACGCTCACGGCGACGGCAGCGGCCAGCAGCCCGGTGACCTCCATCAGGTGAAGCTCAGCCCGAAGACGCGCTCGGCGATCGCCGCCGGGGCCAGGCCCAGGATCAGCGCGGCCAGGCAGACCGCCCAGGCCAGCAGGCGCACCGGGCCCCCCGTCGCCCGCCCCGGGGCAGGGGGGTCAGGAGCAATGAGGGCGCGGATGGCCGCCGCCGTGATCGCGGCGAAGGAAACCAGGCCGATGACGAGCACCACCCCTGAGGTTTCCGCCAGTCCCTGGAGCACCAGCAGACGGCCCCAGAAGGCCGCCGCTCCGGGCAGCCCGGCGAGCGCGAACCAGGCCAGCCGGCGCTGCCGCTCGAGGCCCGGCCGGGGCGCATGCAGGAGCAAGGGTCCGACGATCAGGTGGGTGAGGACGAGCAGCATCCCCCCCAGGCGCCCCGTCTCATGGAGGCTGGCCAGCCCCGCCGCGGCGAGAGCGAGGTCGGCGATCCAGAGCCGCCCGTAGCGGGCCTCCGGCTGGGCGCGCACCGCCTGGGCTCCCGAGTAGAGGCCGCTCACGAGCGCGAGCACCAGCAGGTCGGTGGCGAAGGCGTCCCGCGTTGCCGCCGGCAGGACGGGGAGCGCCGCCCCGGCGCTGAGCAGCACGGCTGGGGCGAGCAGCAGCGTCCACAGGGCCAGATCGGTCCCGCGCACCCCACTCGCGGCAGCGGCAGCCCAGCCGCCCAGCGGGACCAAGGCCAGCAGCGCCCCCACGCCGGCGGCCAGGAGCGCCCCCGCCACCCTGGTCCGAGCGTCCACCGGCCCCAGCGCAGCCGGCAGGAAAATGGCCGCCCCGAGCAGCGCGGCTGCCCCCAGGCCGGCCACGCGCCCCATGGCCAGGGTGCTGCGGCCGGGCGCGGCAGCGATCCAGCGCACCGCCACGGCTGCCACCGCCACCGCGCTGGCCAGGGCCCAGACCGCCGGCACAGTCGCGCTGAGCATGACCACCGCCGCCGCTCCCACCACGCACGCGGCCGTCACCTCACCTCCCTCCACGGCCGGGGCGAGCACACACGCGACTGCCAGCGCTACCCCCGCGACCACCAGCAGACCCATGCCAGGACGGCCGAGGACCAGCGTGGCGCCGTACCCGGTCGAGGCGGCGGGGCCGGGCCAGACGACCTCGCTGATGGCCAGCAGCGAGAGCAGGCCCAGTGCGAGCGGCGCCACCGCCAGGGCGCGCCGGCGGCGGGGCAGACCGGCGAGGGCGGGGGCGGCCAAGGCTCCGGCGCCCACCCAGACCAGCGCAAGCGCGAGCGGGCTCATGTGGGCGCCGCCGGTCGGCGGCGGTGCCGGCCGGTCATCCAACCGGCGACCGCTGCCGCCGCCGGGGCGAGGGCCGCCACCGCCGCGGCTTCGGGGACCGCTCCCGGGCCCGCCTCGAGCAGCCAACCGGTGGCCGCCGCCAGCGCCACCGCGGCGGCGCCGACGGCCAGCTCCTCGAGCGCCCGCGCGCGCAAAAGCCGCACGGCCCCGGTCAGCCAGAGGTAGGCGGCGGCGAACACCGCCCCCGAAGCCACCGCCGCACCTCCAACCGAGACGTTCAGGCTCACCCAGGACGCCGCGGGGAGCGCCAGCATACCGGCGAACAGGCGCACGCTCCGGGGCCCGAAGAGGCCGCCCCGCGGGGCCACGACGGGGACCTGCGGGTCAAGGCCGGGGACCGCTGGAAGCCGTTCGGCCGAGGTCCGTGCCAGCCTGCCGGTGAGCATGGCGGCGGCTCCGAACAGCAGCGGGACCAGAGCCGCCGGGGTCCCGCCGACGCTGCCGGCGGCGGTGGCCAGGACCAGGCCGCTGAACAGCGCGGCCAGAGAGACGGCGCTGCGGCCGTCGACCAGGACGACCACCACACCGGCCACGAATGCGAGGGCGGCGATGAGGCTCTGGTTCATCGGCGCAGGCTGTACCAGGCCAGGGCAGCCACCGCCACGGTGACCAGGGCGGGCAGGTCGGGCTGGGTCACCAGCCAGCGGTCGAC
>DATDHG010000152.1:0-4370 GCA_036521675.1 Candidatus Dormiibacterota bacterium | reverse complement strand
AGGCTGGACGCAACCCGGGCAGCCTACGCCCCGTCGGTAGGGTCCTGGGGAGAGAATCGGCGCATGGTGAAGCCGCCGGCCCCGACCCGCGCCGACTGCCTCGCCCTGGACGCGGCCGATTCGCTCGGCCACCTGCGCGCCGGCTTCGACCTGCCCCCGGATGTGGTCTACCTCGACGGGAACTCGCTGGGCCCGCCGCCTCGCCTGGCCCACGAACGCGTCAGCGCGATGCTGCGTCGGGAGTGGGGCGGCGGCCTGGTGCGGAGCTGGAACGACGCCGCCTGGATCGAAGCGCCGCGGCGCGTCGGGGAAAAGCTCGGCCGGCTCATCGGCGCCGCCCCCGGCGAGGTGGTGGTGGCGGACAGCACCAGCGTCAACGTCTTCAAGCTGCTGGCCGCGGCTTTGGAGCTGCGGCCGGCCCGGCGCGTCATCCTGATGCGTGAGGACGACTTTCCCACCGACCGGTACATCGCGCAGGGGCTCGCCGCCATGGTCGGAGCCGAGCTGCGCTGCGTCGCCGCCGCGGATCTGGAGGCGGCGCTCGGCAGCGACGTCGCCGTCGTCTGCGTGAGCCATGTCGACTACCGAACCGGGGAGATGCTCGACATGCCCCGCCTCACCGCTACCGCCCAGGGCCACGGCGTGCTCGCCATGTGGGACCTCTGCCACAGCGCCGGGGCGGTCCCGCTCGACCTCGGGGGCGCGGATGTGGACCTCGCGGTGGGCTGCGGCTACAAGTACCTCAACGGCGGCCCGGGCGCGCCCGCTTTCTGCATGGTTGCGAGCCGCCATCACGAGCGGCTGCGCCAGCCACTCTCGGGCTGGATGGGGCACGCGGCGCCCTTCGCATTCGAGGCCGGCTATCGCCCTGCCGAGGGGGTCGACCGGCTGCTCTCGGGGACGCCGCCGATGCTCGCCCTGGCGGCGCTCGAGGCCGGGATCGACGCCTGGGCGGGGGTCGACATGGCGGTGGTCCGCGCCAAGTCGATCGCCCTTGGTGAGCTCTGCATGACGCTTGTCGACGCGCGCTGCGCCGGGCTCGGCGTGGAGGTGGTCACCCCGCGCGACCCGGTCCGCCGTGGGTCTCAGGTCTCGCTGCGCTTAGCCTTCGGCGGCTACGCCGTCTGCCGCGCGCTGATCGCCCGCGGGGTGATCGGCGACTTCCGCCCACCCGACATCCTCCGCCTGGGACTCACGCCCCTGTACCTGCGGTTCGTGGACGTGTTCGACGCCGTCGAGGCCCTCCACGAGGTGCTCGTCACGCAAGCCTGGCGCCGCCCCGAGTACGCGGTGCGCGCCGCGGTCACGTGAGGCTGCTCTACCCGTCGCCCTACCGCGAGCTGTCCGCGCCCGGAGCGCTGGCAGTGCGCCGCCTCCACTACGGGCCGGGGTCGAGCCGGTGGGCGGAGCTGCGCCTGCCTCCGGCTGACGGCGTCGCTGCTGCGCCGGTCGTGACTTTGGTCCACGGGGGCTTCTGGAAACGAGCCTGGCACGCCGACCTGATGAACGCGCTCGCCGTCTGGCTGGCCCGGCAGGGACTGGCGACCTGGAATGTGGAGTACCGCCGCGTCGGGATACGCGGGGGCGAAGGTGCCGCTTGCGTCGGCGACGTGGTCGCGGCCGTGGACAGCCTCGGCAGCCTGGCGGGGGATGCGCCGCTGGACGCCTCCCGCACCGTGCTCGTGGGCCATTCGGCCGGAGGCCACCTGGCCCTGCTCGCCGCCGGCCGCGCGGCCCGCCCACCCCGCGGGGTCGTCGGCCTGGCCGCCGTCTCCGACCTGGTCGGCGCCGCCCAGGCACAGCTCGGCGACAGCGCTGCGCAGGCGCTGCTCGGCGGCGAGCCCGCCGCCCTGGCCGAGCGGTATCGTGCCAACTCCCCGATCGAGCGGCTGCCCCTGAGAACGCCCCAGCTCCTGGTCCACGGGGTCCGCGACCAGGCCGTCCCGGTGTCGATGTCGAGCCTGTACGCCAAGCGGGCGCTGGCGAGCGGCGACGACGTCGAGCTCGACATCCTCCCGGACGCCGGGCATCCCGAGCTGATCGACCCGGCCACCCCCGTCTGGGTAGAGCGGGTCCTGCCCTGGATCCAGGACCGCCTCAGGTGAGCAGCGGGCGGCCCCGCAGCGCCAGGCGCTCGGCGAGGCGGGGGAGGGGACCCAGCGGCCACAGCCGGGCCTCCTGGCAGCGCAGGTGGCGGACGACGATGCCGTTGAAGCTGGTCTTGAACTCGTAGTAGCCGAAGCCGGGGCGACCCGGGTCCTCGTGGTTGGGCACGCCCCACATGTCGTAGACGGCGCAGCCGAGCGCGGCCCCCCAGCGGATGGCCGCCCACTGCACCGCATACGCGGGGTGGACTCGACCCCCCAGCCGGTTGCCGCCGTAGAGGTAGATGAGGCGCCGGCCGCAGGCCACGGCGATCATGCCGGCCACCAGCTCGCCCTCGAGCCGGGCGAGCAGGACCGCGACCGGGCAGCTCTGGCTGACCGTCTCGACGAGGTCGCTGTAATAGGCCGCCTCGCGGGGGATGAAGCCGTTGCGGCGCCCCGATTCCTGGAGCAGCGGATAGAAGCGCAGGGCGGCCTGGGGATCGGTGGCAGCCTCGACCTCGACGCCGGCGCGCTCGCAGCGGCGGATGGCGCGCCGCGTCGACTCCTTGACCCGGGTGAGCACGGCCTCAGGGCCTCCGGCCAGGTCGACGAGGTACGTCTTGCGATGCTGGACGTCGTACCAGCTGGGGCGAAGCTGAGCGGCGCGCACAAGGCCGGCGGCGGCGGGGTCGTCGGCGCGCCACTCGGGGTCGAGCTTGAGCAGCAGCGCCCGGTGGCCCCGCGCGACGTCGCGCGCGGCGGCGATCAGCGTCAGCGCGGTGTCGCCGTCGGCCGCGGTGTCCGCTACCAGGGGGCCGCGCGGCGCGTATGCGAAGGCCACCCCGCCGAGCTGGCGGCGTAGCTGCACCCAGATCGTGCCGGCCACGCTGCCGTCGTCGCGTTGGGCGAGCAGGCGCTGCGCCTCCCAGCCGCCGCGCCGCCGCAGCTCGCCCCAGCCCCAGGTGGACAGCAGGCTGCCACTACGAGCCCGGAGCGCGAACCGGTCCCACAGGAGCCGGTCGGCCTCGTCCGCGGGCCGGATGGTGACTGCGGCGCTGGGCACGGCCGCCGATTGTGAGGGTCAGCCGCGGCGGGGCCGCGCCTGGCGCCGAACGTGCCCGCTTTGAGGCCGCTCGGGCGTCCGAGTGGAACGGCGCCGCGCCGCCTTCCGTTCCAGCCCCCGATGAGCGCCGGAGCCTATGCTGGCCCACCCGTGGAGGACACCCTGGCAACCGCCGGCTCGACCGGAGCCGGCGCCGCCGCGGGGATCGGTTCGCGCGCCGCCGCCAACACCGTCCTGCTCCTCGCCGCGCGAGTCACCTCCCGGGTCATCGCGCTCGCTGTCGTGCTGGTCATTCAGCACCAGCTCGTCGACTCGGACTTCGGCATCTTCAACACCGTCGTCACCTACGCCGCGCTCGTGTCGATCGTGGTCGACCTCGGCTTCAACACGCTCTACGTCCGCGAGGGAGCGCGCCGCCTCGACCAGCTCGAGCGCTACCTCGACAACGTCGCCAGCGTCAAGGTGCCGCTCAGCCTCGTCGGACTGCTGGTGCTGAGCGGGCTGCTCCGGGCGCGCGGGTTCGACGACCTGATCCTGCCGGCGTTCGCACTGATGCTGGGGGCCGCCTACAGCAACCTGTTGCGCAACACCTTCTACGCCAACGGCCGGCTCCTCTGGGAGGCGATCGACATCGTCATGGAGGCTTGCATCCTTCTGGCGCTGGCGATCATCGGCATGCGTACCGGGCAGGGAGTCGCCTTCTTCCTCTGGGCGTACGCTGTGACCTACGCGGTGAGCTGTGTGTATTTCGCCACCGTGCTCCATGTCACGGGAGTGGCGCGGCTGCGCTGGCGGCTCGAGCTGAACGCCGTGATCCGGCCCTGGTTCGCAGCCGCGCTGCCGCTGGCGGTGACGGCGGTTCTGGCCAACGTCTACTGGAAGGTGGACGTCCCCATCCTGCAGGCGGTCAAGGGAAACGCCGAGGTGGGCTGGTACGCCCTCGCCTACAGTCCCTTCCAGGCGTTGCTCTTCATCCCGTTCACCATCCGCAGCGTCGCCTTCCCGGTGCTGGGGGTCTACTTCCGCAGCGCGCCGAACCTGCTGCAGCGCAGCTCCGAGACGCTCTTCCGGGCGTTGCTGGTCATCGGGTGGCCCTGCACGGTCGGGTTGTTCGTGCTCACCCCGCAGATCACCAGCCTGCTGCACTTCCGCTATCCGCAGGCCGAGGCCTCGCTGCACATCCTCGCTGTGGCCGTGGTCTTCATGTTCGTCGACAACAC
>DATDHG010000151.1:0-5241 GCA_036521675.1 Candidatus Dormiibacterota bacterium | reverse complement strand
GTTGCGGGGCGTGTCGCACTGCTGCAGCCGGCCCTGCTTCAGCACAGCGACGCGATGGCCGAGGGTCATGGCTTCGACCTGGTCGTGAGTGACGTAGACCATGGTCACCCCCAGGCGTTTCTGCAGCGCCGAGATCTCGGTCCGCGTCTGCACCCGTAGCTTGGCGTCCAGGTTGGACAGCGGTTCGTCCATCAGGAACACCTGCGGCTTGCGCACGATCGCGCGGCCCATGGCGACGCGCTGGCGCTGGCCACCGGAGAGCTGGCGTGGTCGACGCTGAAGGTAGGGCTCGAGCTCGAGCATCTGCGCCGCGTCGAGCACGCGGCGGCGGCGTTCCTCGGCGGGAACTCGCTGCTGGCGCAACGGGAACCCCATGTTGTCGGCGACGTTCATGTGGGGGTAGAGCGCGTAGCTCTGAAAGACCATGGCGACGTCGCGCGCCCGCGGCTGCAGCGAGGTGACGTCACGGTCGCCGATGCGGATCTCTCCCTCGGTGACAGGCTCGAGGCCGGCGAGCATGCGCAGCGCCGTCGACTTGCCCGAGCCGGAGGGGCCGACCAGGACCATGAGCTCGCCGTCTTCGATGGCGAGGTCGAGGCTGTCGATGGCGGGAGCGGTGGCCCCCTCGTAGAGGCAGCTCGCCGCCAGGTAGGTGACGGAGGCCATCAGCGGTCCCGCTCTCGTATGCCGCCGGCAGTCTGGGCGAACCCGCTGGGAACGAACGCCTCGGGGGCCGCCGCCCGCGCCCCGGTGAGCAGCTCCGCGGCGGCCAGCGTGCTGACTCGCGAGGCGCCGCTGGTGACAACCACCGCGCCCGCGAGCGGAAGTTCGCTGGGGACGCCCATCTCGACGATGGTGAGGTCGGGGCGTTCTCCGGCCACCCGTGCGAGCACGTCGCGCTGCCAGGCGTGGCGGACGGCGTCGCGGCACACCACCACCAGCGGGTGGCCGCGCGCCGCGCCCAGTGCCGAGTCGAGAGCGGCGTAGGACGCGTCCATCACGACCATCCGTGGATGACCGCCGAGCGCGCGCAGCGCGTCCTCCAGTCCCCAGGCCGCGTTTCCTGCGGCGATGGTCGGCTCGGGATGGAGCTCGAACACCACGGGGTCGCCGCACGGCGAGACCTTCCCATGGACGCGCACCGCGCGGCGTGCGGCGTCGAGACCGACGGTCGTGTCGATGGCGCGCGGGTGCGGACCGGGCGCAGCGCCCAACCAGCGTGCCAGCGTCTGCCCGCGCAAGGCGGCCTCCGCGAGATGCGCGTGCGACAGGCGCCCGTCCTGCGTGGCCGCGACGATCGCCTCGAGCACGGCGTCGATATCGCGGACGTCGGGGATGGGCCCCAGGCACAGGGCGTCGATTCCAGCGGCGAGCGCCCGCACGGCGGCCTCGGCGACCCCCGTCTCCTGGCTCGCTCCCGCCATGTCGAGGGCGTCCGAGATCACCAGCCCATCGAACCCGAGCTCTCCCCGGAGCAGGTCGGTCGCGATGGTGCGGCTCAGGGTTGCGACCACCGAGTCGAAGGCGGGCACGACCAGGTGCCCGACCATCACGGCGCGCACTCCGGCGTCCGCCGCCGCCTGAAAGGCGACCAGCTCGCGGCTGCGCAGCAGGTCGGGCGCCACTTCGACCCGCGGCACCTCACGGTGGGAGTCCATGGGCGTCGCACCGTGGCCGGGGAAGTGTTTGACGCAGGCGGCGACACCCTGGCGCTGGGTGGCGCTGACGAACGCGGCGACATGGCGCGAAACGCGCGCAGCATCGTCGCCGAAGGACCGGGTGCCGACGATGGGGTTGCCGGCGTCGAGGAGCAGATCGGCGACGGGAGCGAACGTCGTCGTGATGCCGCAGGCGCGCAGCTCACGGGCCATCTCCGTGGCGACCTCCGCGGTGACGGCGACGTCGTCGACTGTGCCCAACGCGAGGTTTCCGGGGGACCAAGCGCCGGTGCGCATATGCAGCCGCGTGACGTCGCCCCCCTCCTCGTCGAGCGCGATGGGCAGGGCGCGGCGGTGGCTGCGCAGCTCGGAGGTCAGCGCTAGGAGCTGGTCGGGGGTCTCGACGTTGCTCCCGAACAGCACCACCCCACCCAGCCCAGCGTCGACCAGGTCCAGCAGCCACGGTGGCGGCTGCGGTCCCCGGAAGCTGGGCCACAGACAGGCGGCGGCGAGCTGACGTGCCTCGTCGCTCATCCCTTCACCGCTCCGGCCGTCATGCCTGCCGACAGCCGGCGCTGGATGAGGAGGAAGAACACCACCACTGGCAAGGCGAAGAGCGTCGACCCGGCCATGATCCCGCCCCAGTCGATCTGTCCGCCCGCGCTCACGAAGGAGGCCAGCCAGACCGGCAGCGTGGCGTTCTCGTTGGTGAGCAGCACGTTCGCGTAGATGTACTCGTTCCAGGCCTGGATGAAGGCGAAGATGGACGTCGCCACCAGTCCGGGGGCGATGAGCGGGAAGAGCACCTTCATGAAGGCCCCGGCGCGCGAGCAGCCGTCGACGAGCGCCGACTCCTCGATGTCGACGGGCACCGCTGCGACGAACCCGCGCAGCGTCCAGATGGTGAACGGCAGCACGAAGACGAGGTACGCGATGATCACGCTGGGAAGCCGGTACACCAGCCCGGCGCGGTTGAACTCGATGAACATCAGGATCAGCAGCGCCTCGAAGGGCACCATCTGCACCACCAGCAGAAGCACAATGACCGCCTTGCGCCCGGTGAACCGGAAGCGCGCCACCGCGGTCGCGGCGAAGAAGGCGAGCGCCATGGACAGCGTCACCACGCTGAAGGTGACAATCAGGCTGCTTCGCGCGTTGTCCCAGAAGTGGTTCTTCCCGAAGGCGTCGCGAAAGTGGTCGAGCGTGGCCGGAAGGGGCAGGAAACCCGGCGTCAGACTCTGGATGTCACCGCTGGGCTTGAACGCGGTGTTGATCATCCAGTAGACGGGGAAGAGCCATAGGAACGCGACCACCAGAGCGATGGCGGCGAAGACCGCCCGCCGGCGCGGGCTGCCTCGGCGCAGCTCGCGCCGCCTTCGCGCCGCAGTGCGAGGCGCCCTGACCGTAGGGGCCAGCACACTCACCGCTCGCCTCCCATGCGGACCATGCGGCGAACCGCAAACGCGGTCACGATGAGGAGGATGCCGGCCCCGACCACCGAGGTGGCAGCACCCCTCCCGTAGTTCGGCGAGCCCCCGAACGACTGATGGTAGGCCCAGATGCCGATCAGGTTGGTGTCGGAACTGATGCCGCCGCTCTTCTGGAGGACGAACACCTGCGTGAAGACCCGGAAGTCCCAGATGGTCGACAGCAGCGCCAGGATTAGCAGGATCGGCGCCAGCAGGGGAAGGGTGACGCTGCGCAGTTGGGAGAACGCGTTCGCGCCGTCGACACGCGCCGCCTCATAGAGGTCCTCGGGGATCTGCGTGAGGCCGGCATAGAGCGTCAGCGCCACGAAGGGCACGGCCGCCCACACCACGATAAGCGTGGCGATCCCCAGCAGCGAGACCGGATTGCTGAGCCAGGAGTGCTGCTGGAAGTTGCCGATATGAAGCTGGGTCAACACCCAGTTGACGACGCCGAAGTCGCGGTCGAAGAGCCACTGGAAGACCTGCGTCGCCGTGACCACGGGAATCGCCCAGGCCAGGACCATGCTCGTCGCGAGCAGCACGCGCAGCGCGCGTCCGACCTGGCGCATGAGCAGAGCGATGCCCAGGCCCAGCGCGATGGTGGCGACCACGTTGACGGCGGTGAAGGCCAGCGTCCGGATGAGGGTGTCTCGGAACTCCTGCTGGCCCAGGATGTAGCGGTAGTTGTCGAACCCCACCCAGCTGGTCGGCAGGCCGAGAATGAGCTCGCGAGCGCGGAAGTGCTGGAAGGAGATCAGGATGAGATTGACGATGGCGTAGCCGATGGTCGCCGCCATCACGAGAACAGCCGGCGCGAGCAGGAGATAGGGGATGCGCCGCGGGACGACGCTGCGTCGCGCCCGGGGCGCCGCACCGGCGGGAACGCCGAAGCGCCGCCGAGACGTCGCCCGCGGGGGCTTGGTCTCGACGGCGCTCATTGGGGCAGCGTAACGCCGGGGTCGGGGGCCGGCTAGGAGTTGAGCTTCGAGGTGATGGCCTGGTCGGCGGCCTGCGTGGCCGAGGAGACGTCCGCCTGACCGGTGAAGACCTTGGCGAGCATGTCCTGGAGGACGTTGCTGCTCTCGACGCCGGTCCAGTTGGGAGTCGAGGGGACGAACCAGCTCTTGGTGGCGGCGACGTCGGCCACCGAGAGGATCGGGTCGTTGGCATGGATGTTGAGGAGCGAGGTGGTGTTCGGGATCACGCCGCCCTGCTGCGCCAGCATGGTCTGGTACTTGATGCCGGAAAGCAGCTTGAGGTAGTCGTACGCGATGTCCTGGTTGGAGCTCTTGGCGGCGATGCCGAGGTTGGAGCCACCGAGGAACACGGGTGCGGGGCCGTTCTGGCCAGGGATCGGGAAGACGCCGAGCTGGTCCTTGAGCGCCGGCTTGTCGGTGCCGATCTGGCCGACGTGCCATCCGGGCTCGATGACCATGGCAGCCTGTCCGGCCTCGAAGGTCGCGTCGTCCTTGGTCTCGTCACCGTCACCGGGAGCGGTGCCGACCTTGGCGCGCATGTCCTTGACCCAGCCCAGCGCGGCCTGCGACTGGGAGGACTCGAGTGTCCCCTGCCACTGGCTGCCGCTCTGGGTGGCGATGTTGCCGCCGTTGTCGAAGACCCACGAGAGGATCGCGTACCAGTCCTTGCCCGGAAGGTAGAGGCCGGAGAAGTTCTGGGTGGTCGCGAAAGTCTGCATGAGCTTCTGGCCGTCGGCGACCAGCTGATCCCGCGTCGCGGGCGGGGTGGTGATGCCGGCCTGGGCGAACATCTGCTTGTTGTAGATGACCACGCGGTCGCCGGCGTAGTAGGGGACGCCATAGAGCTTGTTGTTGGTCGTCCCCGCCTCGGTCAGACTTTGCAGCCAGGTGCTGCCGCCGAGGTCATTCTTCTTGCTGGTGAGGTCCATGAGACCGCCGGCGTCGGCGTACGCCGAGACCTGGGTGTTGCCCATCTCCAGGACGTCGGGCGGGCTGGACGTGGAGAGCGCCGAGGTCACCTTGTCGGCGATGCCGCCCCATGTCTGGATCTGGACGTTGACGGTGACGTTGGGATGGCTGGCCTTGAACTCGGTGTTGAGCGCGGTGATCACGGGATCGGGCGCGCTTCCCTTCATC